>NZ_JVLX01000027.1:0-81485 GCF_001070815.1 Streptococcus pseudopneumoniae
CCCCCGAACCCGAAGGAGCGGATTTACAGTCCGCCGCGTTTAGCCTCTTCGCTATCTCTCCTACAATCAACATGGACTATTATATCATGAAAATTTCAAAAAAACAAGACTTATTTTGCTAAATTATAATTTTCAATCAAAATTTCCACAGCTTTTTCCAATTTTTTATAAAAACTATCGACATTCCCATTCTTTATGATGGCAAATTGTCCATCTAATTCGGCAATTTCTCCGATAACTTTTTTACCAACGGTCAAGGTATAACCTTCAAAACTGTCTTTTCCCACATTAACTTTGGCATCTGCTACTTGAATTTCGATTTTTTTATCTTTCTTACTCATTTCATACCTCTCTTCACTTTTTCTATTTTACAAGAAAATCCTAAAACTAGCAAGAAAAAACTCTATATCATGCCATATCTGATATAGAGTTTTCTACTTTATTTAATGTGTTTTTCTAGTTCTTTTTGGTACTTACCATTTGATTCCAATTTTTCTTTTTGCCATTTTTTCAGTGCTTCTTCATATTCTTTTGTTGTAACAATATCTTTTTGCAATTTCATTCCTTTAAAGATATATGGGTCACCCTTAATACCAACTTGTGAGTATGGTTTTGAGAATGGCACTACATTACTTACAACTGGAGAACCACCAGATGAGGCTGTTGGCATCAATAATGAACTATCTGTCAACCAAGCTTGAGCTTTAGCATATTTTTCATAGCGTTCTTCAAGATTCGTAGTTTCTGAATCTGCATCATCCAATAATTTCTTATATTGGTCCAAACCAAGTTTAGCTACAACATCCTTATCTTTCCCTTTAGTAATACCGAGGTGCTTCATGGCAGAACCTGATTTAGGATCCATGATATTCAAGTAAGATGCTGGGTCTTGATAACTTGGAGCCCATCCTGTACTGTTCAAATCATAGTCTTTTTGAGAAGGAACACGCGCTTGAGAAGTGATTGTTTCCTTTTCATTATCTGTCATTTGAAGAACATCGATGACAACATTTTCAGCACCAAGAGTTGATTCGATAGACTGTTTGAAAGAGTTACTTTGTTGAACGGCGATGGTATCTGTTTGTTCAACTGGGACATCCAAGTGAATTGGGAAGGTTACCCCTTTAGATTCCAAATCTTTCTTAGCTTTTTCGAAGGCTGCTTTAGCCTTGTCAGGGTTGTAGATAGAATCCTTACCGTCAACTAGCTCAACACCTTTCCATTGGTCACCATAGTTCACCAACTCTGCTTGAGCGATTTGACCAAAATTCTTACCGCCTGCTTGTACAAAGTTGTCAGGAACGAGACTGTTACGAATAATCTTGTCCGCACCGTCTTCACCATTTAGCTGGGCAGCATAAGAATGGCGGTTAAAGGCAAAGTTGATAGCCTGACGGAAGTCCTTATTAAGCATAGCTTCTTTTGTAGAAGTCTTTTGTTCTTCACTTGTTTTCGCAGTTTTATTATATGACTGACGATTTACATTAAAGGTGAAGTAATAGCTACTTGAGTCCTGTGGGCTATAAGTAATTTTATCTCCGTATTGTTCCAAAGTTGAAGCAAAGTTTGAGCTGCTTGGGAAGAGACGAGCTGTCGTATAAGCACCAGAAGAGAAGCTACGAATCAACGATTCCTGGTCTGAACCATCGTAGTAGGTCAATTTAATCTTCTCGATTTTTACCTTTTCTTTATCCCAGTAGTTTGGATTTTTCTCGTATTCGATCAACGATTTAGAAGTCAAGGTCTTCAAGAAATAAGGACCATTGTAGAGAATACCTGCTGGAGTAACTGCTCCATAATCTTTACCTGATGCCTTCAAAAACTCTTCATTTACAGGCAACATCGTTGCTGTTGTAACTTTAGAGTTCCAGAAGCTTTCTGGTTTGTTTAGGGTATATTCGACTGTGTAATCGTCCAAGGCCTTGACACCAACTGTAGAGAAATCATTGGTCTCACCAGTCATGTAGGCATCCAAGCCCTTGATTGAATTTTGGATGAGAGAGACACCGTCTGACTTACCGTCAGCTACGTGTTTCAATCCTGTTACAAAGTCATGGGCTGTTACTTCTGCGTATTCTTCACCTTCTGAAGTGTACCATTTAACTCCTTTACGAAGTTTATAGGTATAAGTCAAACCATCTTTTGACACAGACCAATCTTCAGCCAAGGAAGGAATAACATTTCCGTATTGGTCGTTTTCCATCAAGCCATCAACCACGTTCCCGATGACATCTGTTGTAGATGTACGAGTTGCTATACTATAGTCCAAAGATGCTGGATCTACTGCATAGACATATGAAAATGTTGTCGGTGCATCTGCTTCTTTATCAGCTTTTCCACAAGCTACTAAAAGAGCTGTTGTGCTCAGGACCACTCCTGCTGTTAAGAGCCACTTTTTTGATTTCATAAAAAATCTCCTTTTGTTTATTTTAATCTACTTTTACAATCCAACCTTCTGGCGCTTCAATATCACCAAACTGAATACCAGTCAATTCATCATAGAGTTTACGAGTCACAGGACCAACTTCTGTTTCACTATAGAAAACATGGAAATCATCACCGTGCTGAATTCCACCAATTGGTGAAATAACTGCTGCCGTACCACAAGCACCTGCCTCTACAAAACGATCAAGATTATCAATTGGGACATCACCCTCAATTGGAGTCAAGCCCAAGCGATGTTCTGCCAAATAAAGTAAAGAATACTTAGTAATAGATGGCAAGATAGATGGACTCAATGGTGTTACAAATTCATTATCAGCTGTAATCCCAAAAAAGTTAGCTGAACCGACTTCTTCAATCTTTGTATGAGTTGAAGGGTCTAGGTAGATAACATCTGAGAAATGACGTGATTTGGCCAATTTCCCTGGCAAGAGACTGGCAGCATAGTTCCCACCAACCTTAGCCGCACCTGTACCATTTGGAGCGGCACGGTCGTATTCATCCTGAATCAAGAAGTTAGTTGGGACCAAACCACCCTTAAAGTAATTTCCAACTGGCATAGCAAAGATGGTGAAAATGTATTCCTCTGCTGGTTTTACCCCGATAATATCTCCAACACCAATCAAAAGGGGACGAAGATAAAGGGTTCCACCTGTTCCATATGGTGGTACGTATTCTTCATTCGCGCGGACAACTGCCTTACAAGCTTCTACAAACATTTCTGTTGGAACTTGCGGCATCAAGAGACGATCACAAGTACGTTGCAGGCGTTTGGCGTTTTCGTCAGGACGGAAAAGTTGAACACTACCATCCTTAGTACGATAAGCTTTCAAACCTTCGAATGCTTGTTGTCCATAGTGAAGACTTGGAGAAGACTCTGAAATATGCAAGGTTGCATCTTCTGTAAGCTCTCCTTGATCCCATTGTCCATTTTTAAAATGAGCAATATAGCGATAAGGTAATTTCATATAGGAAAAACCGAGATTTTCCCAATCAATCGTTACTGTCATATTCCACTCCTTATTCTAAAAACCTATTTCTTTTATTCTACACTTTTTTTCTAAAATAGCAAGTATATTTTGTAATTTTCAGAAAATTTCTTCAATAAAAAAGAACCAGCTCTTAGAACGAGTCCACTGAAAAAACAGGTCTCTTACTTTTAATGAAATGAAAACCGAGGAATCTCTCGTTAATTTGAGCGAATTCCTCGGTTATTTTGTATTTATTAAGGTCATAATTCGTTTCATATTGACCACGAAAATGGTTGTTGCTGCCTGTAACTCCATGCTGAAAAGACCCGATGCTCTCGCGACATCAAAGCCATGTCTCTGTTTTAGTTCGGCATTCTTTGCTTCGATTTTATAGCGATGTCTGGCCATTTCTTTAAAATAAGGTGTTTCCTGAAATTTCTTCTGGAAAAGATGGTCGTCACTCTTAATGGCTATTGAATAAGTTTTAGACTTTGCCCCCTCCTTATAACATCCTTCCTTGGAAAGGCAACTCTTGCACTTCTCAATGTCAAAGTAATGAGTGACAACTTGATTCTTATTTTGATATTTTTTCCCTGTCCTTGCTTTGCGAACAGCCATGTGTCCTTCTGGACAGACAAATAGTCCTGCATCTTTATTAAATTCAAACGCATCCTCTTCTTTACGGTAACCTTTTGAAACAGAAGGATTCAGTTTTGAAACCAAATGAATCTTTTCTTTGCGAGCTAGTTGAATGTTGTCCTTTCCTGAATAAGCCGCATCACCAATAATAGTCTCGATGTCCAGACTATTTTCCTTTGTTTTGGCATATAATTCAGGTAAATATTTCCCATCGCTTTGTTCACCAGAAGTAACCACACAAGCAGTAATAATCCGTTCATCCGTCATAGCGATATGACTTTTATATCCATAGAAAGAGCTGTCGGCTGTCTTATGTCCGAGCCTAGCCTCCTCCTTAACAGAAGCTTCCAAATGTTCTAAGTCGTCCTCGACAGCCTCTTTTAGGTAATTGAACTTTTGAGAAACAGCCGGTAGGGCTAAGAGTTCCTCGTGTTTTTCAACCACAGCCATTAACTCCTCTGTATAGGTCAACTCTGCTTCGAGGTTATCTTCCTGAGGTTTCTTTGGAAATTCTATTTTGATATCTTCTGAATGTTGATAAATTGTTTTACGTAAAGCTTTTGAACGCTCTCTAAGGATTTCTTGGGGTTTCTTATGATTATAATGAGATTTGGTGTGAGTGGCATCCACAATGAGGATTTTACTCTTAATCAAGTTATGTTCGAGTGCAATTTGAACAGACTTCTGAATCAATACATCAAGCAGTTTGTCATCTTTAATTCTTAGCTTTCTAAATTTTGTCAGAGAGGATGGCTCGATAACAGAATCTTCAGGAGCTAGACCAAGAAAAAATTTAAAGGCCATATCTGACAAGGAACGTCCTACCACATCTACATCTGATAACTTATAAATATCTTTTAACAAGAGATATTTGAACATCATAATCGGTGAATAAGCTTTACGCCCAAAATCGGGACGATAATTCTTTTCTAGTTCATCATAAATAAAGCTAAAATCACAGAGTTCAGTTAGCTGACGTAAAAAGTGGTTTTTAGGAACCACGATATCATACAAACTAGAATAAGGACTGACATCCATAGTTAACTGATTATCAAGCATCATTTCACCTCATCTCTAGTATAACAAAAAAGCCATCAATTTGATGACTTTTTCAGTAGGCTCCTTAGAACTGGTCCTTATTGTTCGTTTTATTTATCTTCTTTAAAAAATTCCTTTAGATAGGCATCAAAAACTCCCTCATCTGAAATGGTATCAGAGATAAAACTACCATTGCTTGTGCGTTCTGACAGGTTCAAGTCTTGCAATCGACTTTCATAGATTGTTCCTTTGTTAGATTGGACAAGCAGAGTTTGGTCATTCTCATCCACTTCTGTACTGAAGAGATCACCAACGAAGCCTTGCTCTGCAACTGCTCCTGCTAAGAAGACTCTATGCGGTTTGTTTTTTAACTCACGCAAGACTTGTAGTCCTCGTTTGGCACGGCTGGTCGCTGGAATTTCCTCAATAGAAACACGTTTCAAACTTCCACGCTGAGTCAAGAGGTAGAAGGATGAGGTGTTACAGATAAAGGCAGATTGGAGGACGTCATCTTCTTTCAGATTCATAGCCTTGACCCCTGCCGCCTTGGCACCAACAACCGGAACCTCTTCGATGTTGAAACGAAGGGCGTAACCGTTTTGACTAATCAAAAGAACATCATCTAGTTTAATCGGAGCCACTGCTACAATCTGGTCTGTCTCGTCTTTTAGCTTAGCATACTTGACAGACTTAGACTTGTAGGTCCGCCATGGGGTGAATTCTTTTCGTTCTACACGCTTGATTTGACCAAGACGAGTCGCCGCAAAATAGGTTGTCGCATCATCAAACTGATCCACGACTTCTACATAAAGGATTTCTTCATTCGTTTCAAAGTTTGTGATGGTTTGGCTTAGATGCTCTCCGATGTCCTTCCAACGAATATCTGCCAATTCATGGATTGGTCGATAGATGATATTTCCAAGACTTGTGAACATCAAGAGGTGCTGGGTTGTCTTGGCAGCTTGAACAAAAATCAAACGATCGTCATCACGTTTGCCAATTTCTTCCAAGGTGGAAGCCGCAAAGGAACGTGGACTAGTACGCTTGATGTAACCTGCCTTGGTCACGCTGACGTAGGTATCTTCCTCGGCAATCAGACTAGCTGTATCAATCTCGATTACTTTCGCAGTGTCTTCTAAGCTACTCAAACGCGGAGTCGCAAATTTCTTCTTGACCTCACGAAGTTCTTTCTTCATAAGATTGTACATAGTCCGTTCATCACCGATAATAGCCGCAAGCATGGCAATTTTTTCACGAAGTTCTGCTTCTTCCTCCTGCAAGACAACCACGTCTGTATTGGTCAAGCGGTACAGTTGCAAGGTAACAATAGCCTCAGCCTGCTCTTCTGTAAAGTCATAGCTGACCTTGAGATTTTCCTTGGCGTCAGCCTTATTTTCGGAAGCACGGATAAGAGCAATGACTTCGTCCAAAATCGAAATCACGCGAATCAAACCTTCCACGATATGGAGACGTTTCTCAGCCTTTTCCTTGTCAAAGCGTGAACGGGCCAGAATCACTTCACGACGGTGGGCGATGTAGCTAGACAGGATTGGTACAATTCCAACCTGACGAGGTGTGAAATTGTCAATCGCCACCATGTTAAAGTTGTAGTTGATTTGCAGGTCAGTATATTTAAAGAGATAGTTGAGAACAAGCTCCGTATTGGCATCTTTTTTGAGCTCAATAGCAATTCGAAGACCATCACGGTCAGACTCATCCCGAACCTCAGCAATACCAGCCACCTTGTTATTGACACGTACATCATCGATTTTCTTGACCAGATTGGCCTTGTTGATTTCATAAGGAATCTCAGTAATAACGATTTGTTCCTTACCACCTTTTAGCTTTTCAATCTCAGTCTTGGAACGAACAACCACGCGCCCTTTCCCAGTTTCATAGGCCTTCTTGATTTCATCACGACCCTGAATGATTCCTCCAGTCGGAAAATCTGGTCCAGGCAAGAATTCCATGAGTTTATCAACCTTGGCAGTTGGGTGGTCAATCATGTAAACCGCCGCATCGATGACCTCAGCCAAATTATGGGGAGGAATGTCTGTGGCATAACCAGCCGAAATCCCAGTCGAACCATTGACCAAGAGATTTGGAAAGGCTGCTGGCAAGACTGTCGGCTCTTTCTCGGTATCGTCAAAGTTCCAAGCAAAAGGAACAGTCTTTTTATCAATATCCTGAAGAAGATAGCCTGCAATCTCAGACAAACGCGCCTCTGTATAACGCATAGCTGCAGGCGGATCTCCGTCCATAGAACCGTTATTACCGTGCATTTCGACTAGAATCTCACGATTTTTCCAGTCCTGTGACATACGAACCATGGCATCATAGATAGAACTATCACCATGGGGGTGGAAATTCCCCATGATATTCCCGACAGATTTGGCCGACTTGCGGTAGCTCTTGTCAAAGGTATTGCCATCCTTATTCATAGAATAAAGAATACGTCGCTGAACCGGCTTCAAGCCATCACGAATGTCTGGCAAGGCTCGGTCTTGAATAATATACTTGGAGTAGCGACCAAAGCGCTCTCCCATGATGTCCTCCAGGGACATGTTTTGAATGTTAGACATAATAATTCTCTTTTTAGTGTTTTATTGTAAAGTAAATCTATAATTTATAAATTTAACTGTTTCTTTGTAGGTAGTGAGAAAAGAAGAGCAATCCTACTAATCCTAGGATGAATAAAAGATTAATTTTAATAACAAATAAGCTAAGTAGGGTATTAATTAGGCCGTGAAAAATGGCACAAAAAAGGACCGACTTAGTCTTTTTGAAAACAGCTGCTAGAAGAATACTGAGATAAATTGCAAATAGACTGAATAATATAAAAGGCATCCCACTTTGGGAACTTCCAATCACAAACCATAAAGGTACATGCCAAATTGCCCAAATACAACCTGTTATCAAACCGGAAATCCAAAAGGAGAATCTAGTTTCCAAAGTTGGTTGCAAGATGCCTCGCCATCCCAATTCTTCTTCGCCACCATAAATACAGATTGCACTCAAAAAAACAACAAACAAATTTCCTAGTGGAAAAGCCGGATTAAGTTCCTTAGAGGAGAAAGCGATGACACCTGTCTGCACGAAAATTAGTAAAAGAAATAACAAAATATATTTCTTTGAGTCCCCTAAGATAAAAGATACTATGCTTTTAATGGATTTTTGAGGCAAACAAGAAATGGCTGCAATGGTTGGACCGAAACCTCCTAGTAAATGGAGAAAAACTCCTAGTGGACTTGTTAGACTTAAGAGGCTCATTTGCGTCAGCAAAGCGAGCACTCCCCAACCAAATCCCCAAGAAATGAGAAAACTAATCAGTAAAAATTTTGTTATCTTATTATTTTGTAAATGTTTCATTTGTTTCGAGTCTCTCCTCAGCATACTCAATCATCTTCTCAGCTACTTCTTTATCGTAGTCAAAACCCATCTTTTGAGCAAGGGTCTGAGCCTCTTGGTGGAATAATTTCATCGTAGCAAATAAAGACTGAGTGATTTTGTCACTATTTGAGAAATCAAGTAGACTTGAGAATTCATTCTCTTTCTGAGCAGGCAAATAGTTAAAGATGTACTTATAATTTTTACCGATATCAACTGCTCCCCTATCACTTGCAACCTGCCAAGCTAAGACTTTTAACAACTCTTGCTGACAAATACCATAGAGATGGTCAGTGGCATAGATGACTTGCTTACGACAGATTCCTTTGACCACGTAGGCTGACACCCACCAAAATTCATTGCAGACTTTTTCAAACTCTATCGCACTAGCTGGGTTTGTCCAGTAACGCTCTAGATTTTGAGAATAGGGTTCAAATAAATGTTCTGGATCTTCTAAAACAGTGAATCCTGCCTCACTATCCACCCACTCTTTGATGTGCTCTTTTGGACAAAGAGTCAAATCAATGCGGTTACTATCTTCAAAGAGCATGAGGTATAGACGTCGTTGACCAAGACCAACTTCTTGCTCGATAATGCGTTTGCCAAACTGGTCCAACCAAGATAAATCTGTAATCAGCTCGTCCAGATTCTCTACAACATAGACTACGTCATAGTCTTGAAATTCATCTTTTGAGGCTTTTGTATCAGTCCGTGAACCAGACATGGCGACAGCCGCGACTTGTAAGGTTTCAGCAGTCTTTAAAATTACATCGAGCATTTCTGTTTCAGTTCTCATGTTGATACCCATTCATTAAAAACTAACTTAAAATACTGTTGCTTCCTCAAGCGTAAACTTGACATTATCCTCAATCCACTTACGTCGTGGTTCAACCTTATCTCCCATGAGGACATTGACTCGACGTTCTGCGCGTGCTAGATCTTCAATCGTGACACGAATGAGAGTTCGAGTTTCTGGATTCATGGTTGTTTCCCAGAGTTGGTCCGCGTTCATCTCACCAAGACCTTTATATCGTTGGAGTGTTGCGCCTTTGCCGAACTGCTTTCGGAGTTCTTCTAGTTCACCGTCTGTCCAAGCATAGGCTACTTCTTCTTTCTTGCCTTTGCCTTTGGACATCTTGTAAAGAGGCGGAAGGGCGATATAAACATGTCCTGCCTCAACTAGCGGACGCATGTAACGGTAGAAAAATGTCAAGAGCAAGGTCTGGATATGGGCACCATCGGTGTCCGCATCGGTCATGATAATGATTTTGTCATAGTTGGTATCTTCAAGGGAGAAGTCAGCCCCCACACCCGCACCAATGGTATAAATCATGGTATTGATTTCCTCATTTTTGAGGATATCCGCCATCTTGGCCTTGGCTGTATTGATAACCTTACCACGAAGAGGCAAGATAGCTTGGAACTTGTGGTCACGACCTTGCTTGGCAGAACCGCCGGCAGAGTCCCCCTCGACTAGATAGAGTTCATTCTTAGCTGGATTCTTAGACTGGGCTGGGGTCAATTTCCCAGACAACAAGCCCTTATCTTTTTTATTTTTCTTCCCATTTCGGCTCTCATCACGCGCCTTACGTGCCGCTTCACGAGCATCACGGGCCTTAATAGCCTTGCGGATGAGGTTAGAAGCCAATTCCCCATTTTCCATAAGGAAAAAGGTCAACTTATCCGCCACAATTCCATCCACAACGGGACGAGCTAGTGGGCTTCCAAGTTTGTCCTTGGTCTGACCTTCAAACTGGAGGTGTTCTTCAGGAACCAAGATAGAAAGAACGGCTGCTAGTCCCTCACGATAGTCTGAACCTTCAAGGTTTTTATCTTTTTCCTTGAGAAGACCTGTCTTACGCGCGTAGTCATTCATAACCTTAGTAATGGCAGACTTGAGTCCTGTCTCGTGTGTTCCACCGTCCTTGGTGCGAACGTTATTGACAAAGGACAAAATATTATCTGAAAATCCATCATTGTACTGCAGTGCTACTTCCACTTGAAAACCATTGTCTTCCCCTTCAAAATAAAGGACTGGTGTCAAGGTTTCCTTGTCTTCGTTCAGATAAGAAACAAAGTCTTGTACCCCATTTTCATAGTGGAATTCAATCGCTTCGTCTGTGCGTTTATCCGTTAGAGACAAGGTCACATTTTTTAAAAGAAAGGCTGACTCATTGAGGCGTTCTGAGATGGTATTGTACTTGAAATCTGTCGTAGAGAAGATCGTCGCATCAGGCATAAACGTAACCTTGGTACCTGTTTTAGACTTGGGCGCTGTACCGATTTTCTTCAAAGTCGTAACAGGTTTGCCACCATTTTCAAAACGTTGCTTGTAGATTGCACCGTCACGAGTGATTTCAACTTCTAGCCAGCTAGAAAGGGCGTTAACTACGGAAGAACCCACCCCGTGCAGACCACCTGATGTCTTATAACCACCTTGACCGAATTTCCCTCCGGCGTGGAGAATGGTAAAGATTACTTCAACCGTTGGGATTCCCATCGCGTGCATACCTGTCGGCATACCACGTCCGTGGTCTTGAACCGTTAAACTGCCGTCTTTATTAATGGTCACATCAATACGGTCACCAAATCCAGACAAGGCCTCATCGACTGCATTGTCGACGATTTCCCAGACGAGGTGGTGGAGACCTGCCCCATCAGTCGATCCGATATACATCCCTGGACGTTTACGGACCGCATCCAACCCTTCTAGCACCTGAATGGCATCATCATTATAATTGTTAATATTGATTTCCTTTTTTGACACAAGGAACCTCCTATTTGTTCATCTTTACTATTCTACAAGTTTTCCAAGGATTTTGCAAAATTTTTCTTTCTCCGCTGTAACAATTTCAGAAGAGATTCTCTGACTTTCTACTCCATTTCATGATATAATAGGAGTATGATTACAATAGTTTTATTAATCCTAGCCTATCTGCTGGGTTCGATTCCGTCTGGTCTCTGGATTGGACAAGTATTCTTTCAAATCAATCTGCGTGAACATGGTTCTGGTAACACTGGAACGACCAATACCTTCCGTATTTTAGGTAAGAAAGCGGGTATGGCGACCTTTGTCATTGACTTTTTCAAAGGAACCCTAGCAACCCTTCTTCCGATTATTTTTCATCTGCAAGGCGTTTCGCCTCTCATCTTTGGACTTTTGGCTGTTATTGGCCATACCTTCCCTATCTTTGCAGGATTTAAAGGTGGTAAGGCTGTCGCAACCAGTGCGGGAGTGATTTTCGGATTTGCGCCTGTCTTCTGTCTCTACCTAGCAGTTGTTTTCTTTGGAACCCTCTATCTTGGTAGTATGATTTCACTATCTAGTGTCACTGCATCTATCGCGGCTGTCATTGGAGTTTTACTCTTTCCACTTTTTGGTTTTATCTTGAGTCACTATGACCCTCTCTTCATTGCTATTATCCTAGCACTTGCTAGTTTGATTATCATTCGTCATAAGGATAATGTCGCTCGTATCAAAAACAAGACTGAAAATTTAGTCCCTTGGGGATTGAACCTAACCAATCAACATCCTAAAAAATAAAACGCCAGTTCATTCTGAACTGACGTTTTTTGTATGCTTATTTTGATTTGATATAGTTGATACCATCTGCTTTTGGTGCGACTGCTTTTCCAAAGAAGGCTGCCAAGACAAGAATTGTCAAAACATAAGGTGCGATTTGAAGATAAACCGCAGGCACTCCTTGTAGGAACGGCAATTGAGAACCGATAACAGCCAAACTTTGTGAAAGTCCAAAGAAGAGACTAGATAGCATGGCTCCGATTGGATTCCATTTCCCAAAGATCATTGCAGCAAGGGCGATAAATCCAGGTCCAACAATAGTTGTCACTGAGAAGTTAACTGAGATGGATTGAGCATAAATCGCTCCACCAATTCCACCTAGGAAACCTGAAATGATAACTCCTAAGTATCTCATCTTGTAGACGTTGATTCCCAAGGTATCCGCTGCTTGAGGGTGTTCACCGACAGAGCGGAGACGAAGACCAAAGCGAGTCTTAAAGAGAATAAACCAAGCAAGGAATGAGAAGGCAATGGCCAGATAACCAAGTAGACTAGTTGACTTGAAGAAGATATCACCAATGACTGGGATATTAGCCAAGACTGGAAAATCAAAGCGTCCAAAAGTCTGACTTAGGTTGTCGGTTTGTCCTTTGTTATAAAGAACTTTAACCAAGAAAACTGCCAAGGCTGGCGCCATTAAGTTCAATACCGTACCGCTGACAACATGGTCTGCACGGAAATGAACCGTCGCTGCTGCGTGGATGATAGAGAAAATACCACCAACCAATCCTGCTACAAGCAAGGATAACCAAGGAGTTGCTGCTCCAAATTGTTCTGCAAATTCAAGGTTAAAGACAACTCCAGAAAAGGCACCCATAACCATAATTCCTTCAAGACCGACGTTTACCACACCACCACGTTCAGAGAAAACACCACCTATACTTGTAAAGATGAGGGGTGCTGAGTAAATCAGCATAGAAGATACCAAGAGGGTGAGCAATGTTGTAATAGACATCTTTACTTACCTCCTTTAACTTGTTTTTTCGGTTTGACAAAGCGTTCGATAAGGTAATGAACACTGACAAAGAAGATAATAGACGCTGTTACAATGCTGACAAGCTCAGACGGTACCTGCGCCGCATTCATACCAGGAGCTCCAACTTGGAGAACACCAAATAAGAAGGCTGCAAATAGAATACCAATTGGTGAGTTGGCCGCAAGCAGACTAACCGCCATTCCGTTAAATCCGACAGCTAAAGATGCCCCTTGAACATAGACGTTCTGGAAGGTTCCAAGCCCTTCAACAGCTCCACCAAGACCTGCCAAAGCACCTGAAATAATCATTGAGAGGATAATCGTTCTTTTTGCAGAAATACCAGCATATTCTGAAGCATGTGGATTAAGACCAACTGCACGAATTTCAAAACCAAGAGTCGTTTTCTTGAGCATGAACCAAATAACTACAACGGCAATGATAGCAAAGAAAATACCAATATTCATCCGTGAGTTACCAGTCAACTCAGACAACCAAGGTGTCTGGTAGGTTGCATTAGATCCAACACGAATGGTCGAATCTGTACTTTGCATGAAGTCTTTAGGGAAGGCATGGATAAAGGCATTCCCTACATACAAAACGATGTAGTTCATCATGATAGTTACGATAACCTCTGACGTCCCTAGATAGGCTCTCAGAATACCTGGAATAGCTCCGACAATTCCACCAGCAATCAAGGCAATCACGATGGTTGCTAAAATCATCAAGGGGCGTGGCATATCTGGATGCGACAAGGCAAACCAACCACTGAGAATCCAACCAGCCAAAGCCTGACCAGGAAGCCCAACGTTAAAGAAACCTGCACGACTGGCAACGGCAAAGCCAAGACCAATCAAGACCAAAGGCCCCATGGCGCGGAAGATTTCTCCAATCCCACGCAGACTACCAAAGGCTGTATAGAACAATTCTTCATAGCCCCAAATAGCGTCATAACCGAAGATCCACATGACAATGGCTCCGAGCAAAATTCCTAGGAAGACAGAAATCAAGGGAACCGAAATTTGTTGTAATTTTTTAGACATCACTCTTCTCCTTTCCCAAGTTTCCACCAGCCATCAAGACACCAAGTTCTTGTTTATTGGTTGTTTCTGGTGATACAATACCTTGAATCTTACCATCGTGGATAACGGCAATACGGTCTGAGACGTTTAAAATCTCATCCAATTCAAAACTGACAACAAGAACAGCCTTACCATTATCACGCTCTTCAATCAAGCGTTTGTGGATATATTCAATGGCACCGACATCCAAACCACGAGTTGGCTGGCTGACGATAAGGAGATCAGGATCTCGATCAATTTCACGAGCAATAATTGCTTTTTGTTGATTTCCCCCTGAGAGTGCAGCTGCAGGAACAAATTCGCTGGCAGCACGAACATCAAACTCTTCCATTAGCTTTTTAGCATAAGAAGTAATATTTGAATAGTTCAAAATTCCATTTTTACTATGTGGTTCTTTGTAGTAGGTTTGAAGGGCAATATTTTCAGAAATCATCATTTCCAAAATCAAGCCATCACGGTGACGGTCTTCTGGAACGTGCCCAACACTCAATTCTGTAATCTGACGTGGGGGCAATCCTACAATTGAATCTCCTTTTAGCTCAATGCTACCAGATTCAACCTTGCGAAGACCTGTAATGGCTTGAATCAGTTCAGACTGACCATTTCCATCAATCCCTGCAATACCAACAATCTCTCCAGCACGAACATCCAAGGAAAGATTTTTCACAGCTGGGACACCGCGATTTTCATTGACCACCAAATCTTTGATTGACAAGACCACTTCTTTTGGTTGAGAGGCTTGCTTCTCTGTTTTAAAGGAAACAGAACGACCTACCATCATTTCTGCCAAATCAGCATTGGTAGCCCCTGCAATTTCGACAGTTTCAATTGATTTCCCACGACGGATAACTGTAACGCGGTCAGAAACTGCGCGAATCTCGTCTAACTTGTGGGTGATCAAGATAATTGATTTTCCTTCTTTGACAAGATTTTTCAAAATAGCCATCAACTCATCAATTTCTGATGGAGTCAAGACAGCCGTTGGTTCGTCAAAGATAAGGATATCAGCCCCCCGATAAAGGGTTTTTAAAATTTCTACACGTTGTTGGGCTCCAACTGAGATATCTGCTATCTTGGCAGAAGGGTCAACAGCTAAGCCATAACGTTCAGAAAGAGCCTTGATTTCTTTGCTAGCTCCAGCGATATCTAGCACACCATTTTTAGTCAATTCACTACCTAAAATGATGTTTTCAGC
Source organism: Streptococcus pseudopneumoniae (assembly GCF_001070815.1). Taxonomy (GTDB): domain Bacteria; phylum Bacillota; class Bacilli; order Lactobacillales; family Streptococcaceae; genus Streptococcus; species Streptococcus pseudopneumoniae_P. The sequence goes on from NZ_JVLX01000027.1 coordinate 15,311, forward strand.
CACTGTGAAGGCTTCTACCAACATAAAGTGCTGGTGAACCATTCCGATTCCCAAGCTAGCCGCTTTAGATGGTGAATCGAGATTGACAACTTGACCGTTGACCACAATTTCACCACTAGTTGGTTCAAGAAGCCCTGCTAACATGTTCATGAGCGTGGACTTACCAGCCCCATTTTCTCCTAAAAGTGCATGAATTTCACCTTTTCGTAGGTGCAGGTTGATTTTGTCGTTGGCAACAAATTCACCAAACACCTTGGTAATATCACGCATCTCAATGACATTTTCGTGTGCCATGTGCTCTTCCTTTCAGAGTCTTATTTTATTTCAATAAAACTTGCTAGTTTGCCTAGTAGCAAGCTTTACTGAGACAAAATGACTTTGTCTCAACTCTTAAAAAAGCGGCCGAGGGCCGCTTCCTAAGAAATGACTTCCATCCATTATTTTTCAGGAACTTTTACGCTTCCATCAAGGATTTTAGCTTTAGCATCTTCAACAGCTTTTTTACCTTCTTCTGAAAGGTTTGTTACTGCCAAGTCAACCCCTTTATCTTTCAATGAGTAAACGATCACTTGACCGCCAGGGAATTCACCTTTTTCTGCTTTGTTAGCAATATCTTTTACAGTTGTACCAACTTGTTTCAAAGTAGATACAAGAACGAAGTTTGATTCTTTACCATCTTTAGAAGTGTACTTACCTTCTGCTACTTGGTCACGGTCAACACCGATAACCCAAACTTTTTCATTTTCAGGACGGCTTTCGTTGAGTGATTTTGCTTCTGCAAAGACACCAGCACCTGTTCCACCTGCTGCTTGATAAACAACGTCTGCACCAGCTGCGTATTGTGCTGCTGCAATTGTTTTACCTTTAGCAGCATCACCAAATGAACCTGCGTAGTCAACTTGTACTTTGATAGATGGATCTACTGACTCAACACCAGCTTTAAATCCAGCTGCAAAACGTGAGATAACTTCAGACTCAATACCACCTACAAAACCAACTTGTTTTGTTTTAGTTGTTTTAGCTGCTGCAACACCCGCAAGGTAAGCAGCTTCGTTATCAGCAAACGTTACGCTAGCAACATTCTTTTGATCTTTAATCACATCATCAATCAAGACATAGTTCAAATCAGAGTGGTCTTTTGCTGCTTCTTCAACCGCATTGTGAAGGGCAAAACCAACACCGAAGATTAGGTTGTAGCTTCCAGCCGCTTGTTGCAAGTTGTTAGCGTAGTCAGCTTCACTTGTTGATTGGAAGTAAGTGAAACCTTTATCTTTTGAAAGATTGTGTTCTTTACCCCAGTCTTGCAAACCTTCCCAAGCTGATTGGTTGAATGATTTGTCATCAACACCACCAGTATCAGTGACGATTGCTGCTTTTGTCTTCACATCAGAAGATGAAGCTGCGTTACGAGAAGAGCGGTTACCACATGCAGCAAGTCCAACTGCTGCCACTGCAACTAGACCAAGGCCTAGCCATTGTTTCTTGTTCATTACTGAACCTCCTAAATAAGATGTGCAACGATGTTGCAAGTATGGATTGGTTGGCCACAAGGACCGTGCCACTCAGAGAGCGACTCAGACTAGTTTAAGTCTGTAAAAGAGTATGGAAGTAACTCCCCGACCGTCATCTCGACCGTCGATTTATCTTTTGCGACTAAGGTCACTTTTAGATCTTGTTCAAAAAATTCAGCCATCACTTGGCGACAAGCACCACATGGCGAGATTGGTTTTTCAGTTTGTCCATAAACAATCAATTCGGAAAACTCTCTTTGGCCTTCGGAAACTGCTTTAAAAATCGCTGTACGCTCTCCGCAGTTGGTCAAAGGATAGCTAGCATTCTCAATATTGACACCTGTATAAGTGCTACCATCTTTTGTCACTAAAACAGCTCCGACTGGAAAATGAGAATAGGGCACATAGGCTTTCTTGCTGGTTTCAATTGCTAGTTCAATCAACTCAGTAGTCGCCATCTGCCAATTCTCCTTTTAAAATGGCTACCCCAGCTGACGTTCCGATACGAGTCGCACCTGCTTCAACAAAGGCAAGAGCATCTGCATAAGAACGAGCTCCACCAGCAGCCTTAACTCCCATATCAGGTCCAACTGTTTCACGCATTAATCTAACATCTGCTACTGTAGCGCCACCAGTTGAAAAGCCAGTAGATGTTTTAACAAAGTCAGCTCCCGCTTTTTGAGCTAATTGGCAGGCTACAACTTTTTCTTGGTCAGTCAGAAGGCAAGCTTCAATAATGACTTTCACTAACTTGTTACCACTTGCTTCCACTACTGCACGAATATCTGACTCTACCAGGGCCAAATCACCTGATTTAAGAGCCCCAACATTGATCACCATATCAATCTCGTCTGCACCATTTTGGATAGCTTCTTTGGTTTCAAAAGCTTTCACGGCTGAAGTTGTTGCTCCCAAAGGGAAACCTACTACTGTGCAGACCTTGACATCTGTGTCTTCAAGACCTTTTTTAGCATGTTCAACCCAGGTCGGATTAACGCAAACACTGGCAAAATCATACTCTCTAGCTTCAGACAACAAACAATCAATTTGATTTTCTGTTGCATCTTGTTTTAAAAGCGTATGATCGATATATTTATTTAATTTCATATTCGGATTCTCCTGCAGTTTATGAGATGATTTCTATAATTTCTCGTAAACTTTGCACCCTGTCATTTATTTTAACATATTTTTGAAAATCTGTAACTAGCTGAGGAGAAATTTTTCCATTTGTGTATACTTTTGCAACAATTTCTCCCTTTTGAACGGAATCTCCAACTTTCTTTTCAAAAACAATTCCTGTTTCATAGTCCAAGGCATCAGACTTGACTGCACGGCCTGCCCCCAGTCTCATAGCATAAAGCCCAAATTCCATAGCTGGAAGAGCTGAAATGACACCCGTTTCCTGAGCAGGGATTTCCACCACATGAGCCACATTGACAGGACGATAGAGGTCTTCCAAGTCTCCACCTTGGGCTTGCACCATATCCTCAAACTTAGCCAGTGCTTGGCCATTTTCAAGATGTTGTCGAACTTCTTCAACTGTCTTGTTTACATTTGCTAAACCAAGCATAATTTGAGCCAATTCACAGATGAAGTGGGTAATATCCTGACGGCCTTGACCTTGTAAAATATCCAATGCCTCAAGAATTTCAAGGCGATTTCCAATCGCTCGTCCCAAAGGTTGACTCATGTCCGTAATCACTGCTACCGTCTTCCGTCCAACAGCCTTACCAAGTTCCACCATGGTTTGAGCCAATTCACGCGCCTCATCAACAGTCTTCATGAAGGCACCCTCGCCAACAGTCACGTCTAGTAAAATAGCATCCGCTCCTGCAGCGATTTTCTTACTCATGACAGAACTCGCAATCAAAGGAATCGTGTCGACAGTTGCTGTCACGTCACGAAGCGCATATAGAAGTTTATCTGCTTTGACCAGCTGGTCTGATTGCCCAATGACAGATACTCCAATATCTTGCACCTGACGAATAAAATCCTCCTGACTGCGCTCAACTTGATAGCCCTTAATGGACTCCAATTTATCGATTGTTCCACCCGTATGGCCGAGACCACGACCACTCATTTTTGCCACAGGAACACCGAAGCTAGCAACAAGAGGAGCCAAAATCAAGGTCACCTTATCACCAACACCACCCGTAGAATGCTTGTCAACCTTAACCCCATCAATAGCGGATAAATCAAACTCTTGACCTGTCTTGACCATCTTCATGGTCAAATCAGAGATTTCTCGAGTCGTCATTCCTTTGAAATAAACAGCCATAGCAAAGGCAGACATCTGATAATCAGGGACCGTTCCTGACACATAGCCTTCTACCAGCCATTCAATTTCACTCGAAGTCAATTCTTGACCATCTCGTTTCTTTTGGATTAAATCAACTGCTCTCATTCTTTCACACTTCTAAGGATATAGTATCCCTTATCTTTTTTGACGATTTCACAATTTCCAAACACTTCCTCCATCTTTGACTTGGCACTTGGGGACCCTTGTTTTTTCTGGATAACGATTGTTAAATCTCCACCAATTTCCAAGAAATCTTTACTTTTCTCAATGATTTCATGAACCACTTGTTTGCCCGCACGGATAGGAGGATTGGAAATGACATGGTCAAAATGTCCTTCAACTTGTTCATAGATGTTGGACTGGAAAATCGTCGCTGCTACTTTATTTCGTTCAGCATTTTGTCGCGCCAAATCCAAGGCACGATTATTAATATCGACCATGGTCGCCTGAACTCCATAAGCCTTAGCCAAAGACAAGCCCAAAGGTCCGTAACCACAGCCTACATCAAGGACAGTTTCTCCTTGGTTGACCTCTAGACACTTGAGCAAAAGTTGACTTCCAAAGTCAATCATTTTCTTGCTAAAAACACCCGCATCTGTCAAAAAGGTCATTTTTTGTCCCAACAAGTCCACTCTCAACTCATGAATGTCGTGAGCAGCGTCAGGATTCTCTGCATAATACATTTTACTCATGAAACTATTTTACCATAATTTGACTTAAATTGTAAATCGTTTACAAATTGCTAATAAAACGAAAAAGACTGAGGAAAGCTAGTCAAGAAGACCTTTTCTTCAATTTCTTTCAACACTTATAAATGAATGATAAAGCATTTTAGAACTAGAAATATCACAGTCAAGATAAAACAACAAATTTATTGTCTATAATCAAGTGCATTTTCATTACTATTGCTTAACCTTAAAATACTTTATTACCAACAAGATTCCCAACAGGATATTTAGATAAAAGCCCAACTGATACGTTTTTGTCAGGAATTCCAAACTTGTCCAAAGTCGTATCAAATCTTCCAGTGACATGCGGAAGAAATAACCCTCTGTAGCAATCCATAGGACTAAAAAGAAATAACTACCAGCAGCAAGCCATTTCGTCCACCGTTTTTTTAGGAAGAAAGCAATCAAGAGCGAACAGATAAAGACAGCTGTTACAATGGCATGTTCCATCAAAAAAGTAAAACCGTAATAGGTTTCCACAAAACGTCTACCATTATCCGCATTCGCTCCTTTTAAAAAAGGTAGTGCAAAACTTAAAATAAAACAGAGTTCCAATATGTAATGTTTTCAGATTTTCATAGTACACCTCCTATATGTTGTGAACTAAAAATCCTCCTTTTATTAGCTCATAAATCAGTAGAATCTATCTCCTACTTCATCATTAAATTGTTCAGTCTCTATCTATCTCTATTATACGATATTTGATTACTATCATCAAGAAACCGCTTTATTTTTTTAGCTTTTTATGGTATGATAGACAAAATATCTAGGGGAAAATAAATGACCAACGAATTTTTACATTTTGAAAAAATCAGCCGCCAGACTTGGCAATCATTACATCGAAAGACGACACCTCCTTTGACAGAAGAGGAATTAGAATCCATCAAGAGTTTTAATGACCAGATTAGTTTACAGGATGTGACCGATGTCTATCTTCCCCTAGCTCATCTCATCCAGATTTACAAGCGTACCAAGGATGATTTGGCATTTTCAAAAGGGATTTTCCTTCAACGCGAAAGCAAATCCCAGCCTTTTATCATTGGAGTTTCTGGTAGCGTTGCCGTTGGAAAATCAACAACCAGTCGCCTACTTCAAATCTTACTCTCCCGTACACTTACAGATGCTACGGTTGAGTTGGTAACAACTGATGGCTTTCTCTATCCCAACCAGACCTTGATTGAACAAGGGATTCTAAATCGTAAGGGATTTCCTGAAAGCTATGATATGGAAGCTCTTCTCAACTTCTTGGATCACATCAAAAATGGACAAGATGTAGATATTCCAGTCTATTCTCATGAAGTCTACGACATCGTACCTGAGGAAAAACAAAGCGTCAAAGCTGCAGACTTTGTAATTGTTGAGGGGATTAATATCTTTCAGAATCCACAAAACGAGCGTCTCTATATCACTGACTTCTTTGACTTTTCAATCTATGTTGATGCCTCAGTAGATGACATCGAGAGTTGGTATCTGGACCGTTTCTTGAAAATGCTGAGTCTAGCCCAAAACGACCCTGATAGCTACTATTATCGTTTTACTCAAATGCCGATTGGGGAAGTGGAATCCTTTGCCCATCAGGTCTGGACTAGTATCAATCTCACAAATCTACAAAATTATATTGAACCAACTAGAAATCGAGCGGAAGTGATTCTTCATAAAACAAAGAACCATGAAATCGATGAAATTTACTTAAAAAAGTAATTTTCCCTTGTCAAAACGTCAGTTTTCAGATATAATGGTATAGTTAGTAAATATGGAGGTAAGAACATTGGCAAACATTAAATCAGCTATCAAACGCGCTGAATTGAACGTTAAACAAAACGAAAAGAACTCAGCTCAAAAATCAGCTATGCGTACTGCTATCAAAGCTTTCGAAGCAAACCCATCTGAAGAACTTTTCCGTGCTGCTAGCTCAGCTATCGATAAAGCAGAAACTAAAGGTTTGATTCACAAAAACAAAGCAAGTCGCGACAAAGCTCGTCTTTCAGCTAAACTTGCTAAATAAGAAACAGTCCATAGAGGCTGTTTTTTTGTCTCCAAATACGAAAAGGTAGAAAATGAAAATCGCAATTATCGGATATTCTGGTGCTGGTAAGTCAACTCTAGCAGAAAAATTATCTAACTACTACTCCACCCCCAAACTACACATGGACACACTCCAATTTCAACCTGGTTGGCAAGACAGCGACCGCGAATGGATGTTGACCGAGATGAAAAATTTTCTCACCAATCATAAAGCTTGGGTCATCGATGGTAATTATTCTTGGTGCTATTACGAAGAAAGAATGCAGGATGCTGACCAAATCATCTTTCTTAATTTTTCGCCATTGACCTGTCTCTTTCGAGCCTTTAAGCGTTATTTCACATACCGAGGCAAGGTCAGAGAAAGTATGGCAGCTGGTTGTCAAGAACAATTTAATTGGGAATTTATCAGATGGATTCTCTGGGATGGACGGACTAAAGCTCAAAAAGAGAATTACCAAAAACTTTGCCAAGAATACTCACATAAAGTCACTATTCTTCGAAACCAAAGAGAGCTAGATCAATTTCTAGATAAGAAAAGGAAGTCCTCCAATTCATAAAGAAGGGCTTCCTTTTTTGGCTATAATTATTCTGCAATCAAGGTTTCCAAACCAACCTTCATCATATCAGTGAAGGTATTTTGACGTTCTTCTGCAGTCGTGTCTTCATCTGGATTGACCAAACTATCAGAAATAGTCATGATAGCAAGCGCGTCAACATGGTGTTGGGCTGCCAGATAGTAAAGGGCTGCTGCTTCCATTTCCACAGCCTTGACCCCCCATTTACCAAGCTCGATATTCTTTTCAAAGTAGTTTGAGTAAAAGACATCAGATGACAAAACGTTCCCAACGTGGGTTGTCATACCAAGTTCTTTAGCGATATGGTAGGCCTTGTCCAGCAAATCAAAGCTAGCAATTTGTGGGAAATCGTACTGTGGCCAGTCATTGCGGATGATGTTAGAGTTGGTTGCAGCTGCTTGCGCCAAAACCAATTCACGAACGTGAACATCTTCATTCAAAGAACCTGCAGTTCCCACACGAATCAATTTCTTCACACCGTAGTCAACAATCAACTCACGCGCATAAATCGAAATAGATGGCATCCCCATCCCAGTTCCCATAACTGATACACGGTGACCACTGTAAGTACCAGTGTAACCAAACATGTTACGCACTTCGTTAAAACAAACAGCATCTTCAAGGAAGTTCTCCGCAATAAACTTAGCACGAAGAGGATCCCCAGGAAGAAGAATTTTATCAGCAATTTCACCCTGCTGAGCAGCAATATGGATAGACATAATATAAGATACCAAACCCGTCAAAAAGCAAAGGGAAAATAGGAGTTGGGTGCAGTGAGCGATGCTCGCTAGACCAACTATCTTTTTCCCACTGCTTTTAGGGTGGGTTCAATTCCTTTCTTTCTTAATTTTGATGATATTGAGAAGATTAGAGCGGCTTTTATTCAAATCCGAACTCCCTTCTCTTCTGAGTTTTTAGAAAAGTTTTCCGCTCGTGTTCAAATCAGAACATCTAGCTCTACTTTTCTTTTTTTTATTTCATAGCTAGGAAAAATCGGATTCAACAATGACTCCGATAATCCTACTACATTTTTATTTAAAACAGTTATAAATAAATTGAGAGTTTTTTTAATATTTTAAATCAAATCATTGACTAGAAGAAATGGGCATTTCCTACCTAATTACTTTATTCTTTGACTTCTGACACAGTATGCTAGCCCAAGGAAAGTGGTCTAACATTTTTGCAAATTCATAGGCTAAAACAGCTGTTACTAAGAGATACGGAAGAGAATCTATACCTAGCCCAGTGAAACCTATAACTAATCCGGTTGCAGAAATGGGCGCCCTCAAGGTCACAGACAAAAAGCAAACCGATCCCAAAAGCAAAATGCTTGGCTGGCTATCCCCACCTAGAATCATTCCAAAGAGAGCAGCTCCAGCCATCCCCAAGGCAAAAGATGGCGTAAGTGTACCACCATAGGCCCCTGCCCACAGAGTAATAAGAACAACTAATGCTTTTAAGATAAACAAAAGGAATACTGTTTTGCCATTGCTACCATTCAATACTTCCTGAGCCATCATACGTCCATTTCCAAGTAGATGTGGAAAATAACTTGCTAATCCAATAAGAAAAAGAAAAGCTGAGGGAAATGTGAGAAGTATTCGTTTATCTTTTATTCTGTTTGAAGACGCTGCCTTACTTAAGCGACCAAAAAGCCAAGCTAGTGGGGTTAAGAAAAGAAGTAATAAGGGAATAATCCATATTTCCTTTAATGACCATGTGATAGCTGGAATCTAGTAGAGAGCCTGATCTGAAATAACCCAGCCTGCTATATATGTTGAGACATAAGTAGTCAAGCCGACTAAGACAAATCGTTTAATAGATAGAGCAATTCCTAGGGTTTCAAAAACAAAGAAGACACTTGTTAATGGAACCTGATAGACAGCCGCTAAACCAGCACCAGCACCACAAGCAAGGAGAAAGATGCGATCCTTCATAGACAGTATACATATTTTTCCAATTGGCCCTGCAAATAGAGTTCCAATTTCTCGTGGTGCAGCTTCTTTGCCAATAGGGGCTCCCCCTCCAACTGCAATGATCTGCCAAATTGAATGAAATAGCTGTTTTAGAAAATGAAGCTTGTATTGTGAAGTCTCATCCTTCATCTGAGCTTTGATGGAATAAATCTTCGACCCTTTTTGCAAGAAATACCAGACCAAGGATGAACCAAGACCCACGATTATTAAACTTAGTCCTATCCGTGAGGAGGAAACTCCATCTGTCAAAAATCCACTATGATGCTCTGACTGACCAAAAGCTAGCTCCTCCACCATCTCTAAAAGATAATGGAGAACTATACCAGATAAACCCGAAACTATTCCTTGTAGAATTACTGCTAGGAAAAATCTAAAATTATAAGGGATTTTTCGAAAAATACTCCTCAATTCTATTAACATGATTACAATTCAGCAAGAATCGCTTTAAGCAAGCCTTTGAAGTCGCCTTTAACACGTTCCGTCACTTCTACAACTTCTTCGTGGTTGAGTTCTTCTTGGAAGCCTGCAGCATGGTTAGTAATACATGAAATTCCTAGAACTTTCAAGCCTGAGTGAGCTGCCACAATAACTTCAGGAACAGTAGACATACCAACCGCATCTGCTCCCAGTGTCTTATAAGCACGGATTTCTGCTGGTGTTTCATAAGTCGGACCTGTTACACCAATATAGACACCTTCGTCAAGCTTGATACCAAGTTTTTTAGCCACTTCATGGGCAGTAGCACGATATTCTGGTGTGTAGGCTTTAGACATATCTGGGAAACGAGGACCAAATTCATCCAAGTTTTCACCCATCAATGGGTTTTGACCTGTCATGTTGATATGGTCTGAGATAGCCATCAAAGTACCAGGCCCATATCCAATACCGCCAGCTGCATTGGTTACAATGACACCTTCACATCCGAGTACTTTCATCACACGAACTGGAAAAGTCACGACATCCAGAGGATTTCCTTCGTAGAAATGGAAACGACCTTGAAGAGCCAAGACCTTGCGGCCTGCCAGTTCACCATATACCAATTTACCAGCGTGACCGACTACTGTTGAACGGCCCCAGTTTGGAATATCTGCATAGTCTACTACAACTGGATTTTCGATTTCTTCTGCCAATTCTCCAAGTCCTGAACCAAGGATTAGACCAAACTCAGGGGCTGCAATTCCCTTGTCTCTCAGGAAGGAAGCTGTTTCATTGATTTTATCTAAAAATGTCATTGTGTGTCTCCTTTTTTAGTTTTTAGCATTTGACCGATTTTGTCAAAAGTTTTAGCATTGCGAATGGTGATTTGGCGGTAGAAAGGCATCTTGAGCAAGTGCTTGTGATAGGCAGTCTTAGAGTAGGTTTCCTCAGAGAATTTTCCCCAGAAAATCCCAAGTTTACCAAAATGAACAACTTCATCTTCCAGTTTCAAACTGCCTACTTTCTCGATGACTTGCTCCACATCCAAAACTTCTGTGTAAAAGAGGACGTCTTTTCGAGCCAAGTCTTCGTTCCACCAAGCTGGGAGATTTTCCACTTCTGCTTCATAGTCTTCTTGACTCAGTAAAGAAAAGCTCTGAATAAATGGATAACGAGTCCCAAAGAAAGTCTCTAACTTTTCAATCAGTTGGGATTTTGTGTCTGTCGAAGTAAAGAAAACATTGCCACTGTTGATGTAGCTTTCAGCCTTTTCCAGTCCCAAGTCTGTCAATTCTTGACGAAGCTCCTCCATGACGATCTTATTCCTGCCACCAACATTGATACCTCTCACAAGTAAAACATAGCGCGCCATCTTATACCAATTTATCTAAGAAACTTTCCCCAATCATAGCAGTTTCCACACCAAAGTTATCGGCAACAGTCGCTGAGATATCTGCAAAATGTCCGACTGGAATAACACCATTTCCTTTAAAGGCAGGGCTGTAGGCCAACAATGGAATATATTCACGAGTGTGATCTGTTCCTGCGTAAGTTGGGTCATTTCCATGGTCCGCAGTAATCAAGAGAAGGTCGTTCTCTCTCATAGCTGCGATAATTTCAGGTAAGCGTTCATCAAACTCATGCAAACAATCACGGTAACCGTGAGCATTACGACGATGACCGTAAAGGGCATCAAAGTCAACCAAGTTTGTGAACGAGAATCCTTTTTCAAACTCAGCAAGACCCATGGTCTTCAATAGTGTATCAATTCCGTGGCTGTTTGACTTGTTGTGCCCCATGTCATGGTTGATTCCCGCACCGTTAAAGATATCATTGATTTTACCAACAGCGTAAGTATCGATACCAGCTTCGTTTAATTTATCCAAAACAGTCGGTGCAAATGGAGAAACGGCTAAGTCACGACGGTTAGCTGTACGGGTGAAGTTGCCTGGCTCACCAACATATGGACGGGCAATGATGCGACCAAGAAGGGCAGGACGCTCAAGAGTAATCGAACGAGCGTACTCACAGATACGGTACAATTCATCTAAAGGAATAATGTCTTCGTGGGCAGCAATTTGCAAGACAGGGTCAGCTGAAGTATAGATAATCAACTCCCCAGTTTCCATTTGACGTGGTCCGAAATCATCAATAACAGCCGTACCTGAGTAAGGTTTGTTGGCTTCACGAATGACCTTACGTCCTGAAAATTCTTCGATTTTTGTAAGGATTTCTTCTGGGAATCCATTCCAGAAAGTATCAAAAGGTTCTGTAATGTTAAGGCCCATGATTTCCCAGTGACCAGTCATAGTATCCTTACCAAGAGATACTTCTTCTAATTTTGTTGCATATCCTGTTGGATTGCTTTCAGCTGGAACAGTCTTAAGAGGAGTTTCTCGAGGAATATTTCCAAGACCAATTTTAGCCATGTTTGGGACATTCAAACCAACTGCTTTTGAAATGTGTCCTAATGTGTCAGAAGCTCCATCTGGAACCCCTGCATTGACAAAGTTATTGGCATCTGGTGCAGCACCGATTCCTACAGAATCTAGTACCACCAAGTGAATACGATTAAATTTTGACATAATGTGTCTCCTTATTATGTTGATTAGTTTGCTTTTGTTGAAGTTAAAATCTGAACCCCATCTCGTCCAGCAACGATGACCTTATCCACCATTTGGTTGAATAAGCCGTGCTCTACAACACCAACGATATGGTCCAATTCTTGCCCGAAGGCAATTGGATCTTCAATGACATCCAAGGCAAGGTCAATGATAAAGTTCTGCATATCGGTCACAAAACGTTGGCCATCTTTTTCACGGAAACTTGGTTTGTAGCCAGCTCGTTCAAAACGACGAAAGACCTGTTCTGCGCCATACTGAACCACTTCTACTGGCAATTTAAAAGCACCCAGTTTCTCGACTAGCTTGCTTTCATCCACTACCCAAATATATTCTTTTGAGGGCGTTGCTACAACCTTCTCCATCAGAAGGGCACCACCACCGCCTTTGATTCCGTTAAACCGGCTATCCACTTCATCCGCTCCATCAACCGTCACATCGACAACATCTACTTGGTCAATAGACTTGAGCGGGATATTAAGCCCTTCAGCCTGTTTACTAGTCACACTAGAAGTCGTTACAGCTGTAATCTGTAACCCTTCTTCCTTAATCCGACGACCAATTTCTTCTACAAAATAATAGGCAGTAGACCCCGTTCCTAGTCCGACTACCATTCCATCCTTGACAAACTCAGCAGCCTTGATACCTGCCATTTTTTTCAGATTTTCCACTCAAACACCTCCATTAAAGAGCTAACTTTATTATAACATGTATCACTTTTTATTTCATGGATACACTGAAAAAAACCGAACATTTTTATTTTTATGTCCACCTTGTTTTGGTAGTTAGAATATTAGCCAAAAGTAGCAACAGTTGATTTTTTATCATAAAGATGATTAAATAGGTAAGTAAAGAAAAGGAGAAATAAGATGAACCCATTAGATTTGTTTAACCAAGTAAAAGAATTAATCGAAACAAAAGATTTCGAAGCGGCAAAAACATTTGTTGCAGAAAATCAAGAACAGCTTGGAGAATACTTCTCCCAAGCTCAGCAGTTAATTTCTGGTTCTGAAGGTCTAGATGGCCTCGTTGGAAAGATTAAAGGATTTTTCTAAAAATATAAAGGCGCCTGAAACGATCAGGTGCCTTTTTGAGATATTTTTTTCATTATTTTGAGAAGATGACTACTGATTTCCGTCGGCAAGACCACATAATGTTCTTGAGATAGTTCTTGGGCTATGGCTGAATGAAGATGGGTTGCTACTGCCACACGTTCGTAGAGACTGGCCTGTCGAAATTGGCCTACAAATCCTGCAATCATCCCAGCCAGAGTATCTCCCATTCCCCCAGTCGCCTGATAGGGACCACCAACCTGTAACTGGTAATAATCAGATTGGCCAACTTGCCAAATACGAGTAGCTGAACTTTTTTCAACTAAAATCGTTCCTTGAGGGAAGGAAGTCAGGGCACTAGCCGTTGCAGCTTCGCTTTGATTTTCAATAGCAATACCAGACAGCTTTTCCCATTCTTTTTGGTGGGGAGTTAGGATAAGCTGGTTAGACGGAAATGACAAACTTGTCCTAGCAAGGATGGTTAAGGCCCCTCCGTCTACAATCAAAATCTGATTCTTTTTTAAGCTAGCAAAGACCTGTTTGACTAGATCTTCTCCAAAAGCATCGTCTCGTAAACCAGGTCCCAGCAAAACAACTTCTGCCTTCTCCAATTGCTCTTTTAACAATTGCTGGTCTTGAAGAGAAAAGGCCATAGCCTCAGGTAAATGACTGTGCAAAGCCGAGATATTTTCCCTATCTGTTCCAACAGACACCAAACCAGCTCCACTTTTAACAGCTGCCAAAGTAGCCATGATGATAGCACCACCATAAGGATAAGTCCCACCCAGCAACAGCAAACAACCATAGTCTCCTTTATGACTGGTACGAGAACGTTCAATAATGACTTTTTCTAATAATGCTTGCTCAATCACTCTCATCGTTTTTCCTCAACTATCCTTTATCTGATTGTTTTAAAACAACTTGATAGACTTTCTTAGTCCACTCTTCTAAGTCTTCTCCAGCATAGTCAAGATAATACACCCTATCTTGTATTTTGGTTGGAATAATATTTTCAAATTGGCTCTTATTATGAGTTGGAATAATGCAAATATACAACTCACTTAATAAATTAAGCATGTCCTTAATTTTTACAGCATGGTAACCATCAAAAATATAACCAGGAACTTTAATCAAATCTGTATAGATAAAATGAAAACTTACTCCAGGAATAAACTTGTCTTGTAATTCTTTCTCTGAAGGAGCTCGACCTAATAAACGCTCCATCGCCAATCGATAACCAGAACTTGTATTTGACCACCCTAACATGACATAGTCAAAATAATCTATCGGATCAGATGCAGCATTTCGACTATCCAAAACCAACTCCTCAGCATCTCGCCCAAAGGCTTTCACAGCAGATAAAAGACGACCAGTTTTAAAAATAGAAATCGCTGCATCTATAGTCGTAGTATGACTACAGTAGTCTGAAGTCACTAACCTCTTATGTAGGTCATAAGTCGAGGCTACTCTTTTATCTGTAGGAGTAAATGGTGGCAGAAAGGGATGCTGACAGATGTAATCTAAAATTTCTTTTTTTAAACAAGAATCAGCACACTCAATACTTGTTTGACGTTTATGAAGTTTTTCGTAAGCTATAAATTTAGCAATTTTTTCTAATTCCCACTCTTGAATATTTGGATAATCAATTAGTGCTAAGTAGTATATTCCATCCCATTGTAAACTATATTCCCCATTATAAATTTTTAAAATCATCTAATCACCTCACTCCATTATACAACAAAAAGGAGGCGCAGACCTCCTTTTGTAATCTTATATCTAAAATTTAATATTCATTTCTGACATTTTAGATATAGCTATAGAAAACACACTCTCTTCAGCGAATTCTCTCTTATTTTCTTTCCAATGTCCGAACTGCTGCCTGATAAGTTTGTTCCATCAGCATAGTAATGGTCATAGGACCTACACCTCCAGGAACTGGCGTAATATGGCTAGCAAGTGGGGCAACTGCCTCATAATCAACATCCCCACAGAGCTTACCATTTTCATCGCGGTTCATCCCGACATCGATGACAACCGCACCAGGTTTTACAAAGTCAGCAGTCACAAACTTAGCACGACCGATTGCAACAACCAGAATATCTGCTTTAGCAGCCACCTTGGCAAGATTATGAGTCCGTGAGTGGGTCAAAGTCACTGTCGCATTCTTTGCCAAAAGAAGCTGGGCCATAGGTTTTCCAACGATATTGGAACGACCAATGACGACCGCATTTTTACCTTCCAAGTCAATCCCATATTCATGAAACATTTCCATAATTCCTGCAGGTGTAGAAGGAATCATGACTGGATGACCAGACCAGAGACGTCCCATGTTTAGGGGATGGAAACCATCCACATCCTTTTCTGGATCAATGGCCAATAGAACCGCCTCTTCATCAATATGTTTTGGTAATGGTAACTGGACCAAAATTCCATGCCAAGCTGGATCTTGATTGTATTTGGCAATCAAGTCTAACAATTCCTCTTGAGTAATGGTATCTGGAACTCGCACAACTTCACTACGGAAACCAGCCGCAAGGGCTGACCTCTCCTTGTTACGAACATAGACTTGGCTTGCTGGATTATCCCCAACCAAAATCACTACCAAACCAGGTACTAAACCTGTCTCTTCCTTTAATTTTTCAGTCTTTTCAGCCAACTGTCCTTGTAACTTAGCTGCCAGAGCCTTCCCATCAATAATCTGTGTCATATCACTTCTCTTTTCTTTCAAATATCTTCCATTATACCAAAAACTGCTAATCCCCTCTAACACTTCTTTCCTAGGCTATCTTATAGTTTCAAACTATAAGAAAAAGCTCGAGTCGAGCTTTTCATTAATCTATATTTTATATGTAAAGTTGGCTACAAATAGCTAAACAAAGCTAACTTATAAAACCTTACTCAAGAAGTCTTTAGTCCGTTGTTCTTGGGTTTGTTCAAAAATCTGTTCAGGTGTTCCATCTTCAACAACCACGCCGCCTGCCATAAAGATGACACGATCTGCCACCTCACGGGCAAATCCCATCTCATGTGTTACGATAACCATAGTCATTCCTGACTTGGCTAGGTCTTGCATAACAGCCAACACTTCACCTACCATTTCAGGGTCCAGGGCTGAAGTTGGCTCGTCAAAGAGCAAAACATCAGGTTCCATAGCCAACCCACGCGCGATGGCAATCCGTTGTTGCTGCCCGCCCGACAGACTCTGTGGATAAGCGTCTGCCTTATCTGGCAAACCAACTTTTTCCAAAAGTTCCTGAGCTCTCTTCTCTGCAACGGCCTTACTTTCACCTTTGGTCTTGATAGGAGACAAGGTGATATTTTTCATCACAGTCATATTAGGAAAGAGATTAAATTGTTGGAAGACCATGCCCATCTTCTCACGCATGGCAAACAGGTCATTCTTCTTGTCCGTAATATCAACTCCCTCAAAGATAACCTTACCCTTGGTCGCTTCTTCCAACAAATTCATAGAGCGAAGCAAGGTAGATTTCCCACTCCCTGAAGGACCGATGATAACGACAACCTCTCCACGTTTAATCTCGAGATTGATGCCCTTCAATACTTCATTCTTTCCAAAGGATTTATGTAAATTTTCAATTTTTATCAAGGTTTCCGTCATTATTTCTTATCTCCTTGTCCCATACGTTTTTCAAAAGCTTTCAAAGCCACTGTCAAAATAGAAGTCATAATCAAGTAATAAAAGGCCGCAAATAAAAGTGGTGTTAAAGGTAGATAGGTTGTTGTAGAAACTGTTGTAGCTCCATTCCATAACTCCATGACACCAATAGCTGATAAGAGAGAACTATCTTTGATAATAGTGATAAATTCGTTTCCCAATGCTGGCAAAATATTTTTGATTGCTTGTGGCAAAATCACATATCTCATAGCGTTTTTAGGACGAATCCCTAGCGAATAAGCCGCCTCTAGCTGCCCCTTAGGAACCGCATTAATCCCAGCCCGAACAGTCTCAGAAACATAAGCACCACTGTTCATTGAGATAATCAAAATCCCTGGAATCAGACGAGAAAGATCAACACCCAAAATCCCGACCTGAATAGTCGGAGCATTGATATGCATAAGAGCAAAGGCAATCATAATCTGAACCATCATTGGCGTCCCGCGGAAAATCCAAACGTACAAGTTGGCTAGCCAAACAAGCGGTTTAAACTTTGAACGTTGCCCAAAAGCCAAGACAACACCCAAAATAGTTCCCAAAAAGACAACACAGATAGAAATGAGAACCGTCACAACAGCCCCATAGTTAAAATAAGGTAAATACTTAGGTAAAAAAGAAAAATTCATAGTCACACTGCTTTCTAAAATAGAATACTGTATGATTATAACATCAATTGAATTAAAATTCAAATCTTTTGTCTAATTTATTCAAAAAAACTTTAAGCTAGTAGAATTAGCGAGAAATCTTAGTTTTTTCTAGGCAAGTTGGCCTCCTTTATGGTAAAATAGTAACGATAAGAAATGAAGGAGAATCAAAATGGAATCACATTTGGTTAGAATCATCAACCGCCTTGAAGCAATGGCAAAAGACGGCGGAAATTTAAAACGTAATTTTGAACGCGAAGGAGTTGTTGTTGCAGAAGTTGCATACAGCCATGATGAAGAAAACGGCTCAATCTTTACCCTTCGTGATGTCGAAGCTCGCGAAACTTATACGTTTGATAGCATTGACTTGATTGCAATGGAAATTTACGAACTTCTTTACTAATACAAAACAAGCTGGGATTACACCCTGCATGTCTAACCAAAATCCTTTTTGTCTCACAAATAGGATTTTTTTATAGTCCAAATCCACAAAGTTCTTCATTGTAACAACTTCTCAAAGCTGCAATCTTTTTACTTGCTTTACACCCCAATCCTGTTATAATGAGAGTATAGAAATTTGACTATTTTTGACCATTAAACAGGTCAGGCTAAATAAAGAAATGAGGTAGATGTATGCTTTGTCAAAACTGTAAAATCAATGACTCAACGATTCATCTTTATACCAATCTCAATGGAAAGCAAAAACAAATTGACCTCTGTCAAAACTGCTATAAGATTATCAAGACAGATCCTAACAATAGCCTCTTTAAAGGTATTACGGATCTGAACAATCGTGACTTTGATCCCTTTGGTGATTTCTTCAATGACCTAAACAATTTCAGGCCTTCTAACAATACTCCTCCGACTCCCCCAACCCAATCAGGTGGAGGTTACGGTGGAAATGGCGGTTATGGTTCCCAAAATCGTGGACCTGCTCAAACTCCTCCACCAAGCCAAGAAAAAGGCCTACTGGAAGAATTTGGTATCAACGTAACTGAAATTGCCCGTCGTGGAGATATTGACCCCGTTATTGGGCGCGACGATGAGATTATCCGTGTCATAGAAATTCTCAATCGCAGAACCAAGAATAATCCTGTTCTTATCGGTGAACCAGGTGTCGGAAAAACTGCCGTTGTCGAAGGTCTAGCTCAGAAAATAGTTGATGGAGATGTTCCCCATAAACTACAAGGAAAACAAGTCATCCGTCTGGATGTGGTTAGCTTAGTTCAAGGAACGGGTATCCGTGGACAATTTGAAGAACGCATGCAAAAACTCATGGAAGAAATTCGCAAACGTGAGGACATCATCCTCTTTATCGATGAAATCCATGAAATTGTCGGTGCTGGTTCTGCGGGCGATGGCAATATGGATGCAGGAAATATCCTCAAGCCCGCCCTTGCTCGTGGAGAGCTGCAATTGGTCGGTGCTACTACCCTCAATGAATACCGTATCATTGAAAAAGATGCAGCCCTAGAGCGTCGTATGCAACCTGTTAAAGTGGATGAACCAACAGTGGAGGAAACAATTACTATCCTCAAAGGCATTCAAAAGAAATACGAAGACTACCACCACGTTCAGTATACCGATGCTGCAATTGAAGCAGCTGCAACTCTGTCCAATCGCTACATCCAAGATCGCTTCTTGCCTGACAAGGCCATTGACCTCCTAGATGAAGCTGGTTCTAAGATGAACTTGACCTTGAATTTTGTGGATCCTAAAGTAATCGATCAGCGCTTGATTGAGGCTGAAAATCTTAAATCTCAAGCTACACGAGAAGAAGATTTTGAGAAGGCCGCCTACTTCCGTGACCAGATTGCCAAGTATAAGGAAATGCAAAAGAAAAAGGTCACAGACCAAGATACTCCTATCATTAGTGAGAAAACCATTGAGCACATTATCGAGCAGAAAACCAATATTCCTGTTGGTGATTTAAAAGAGAAAGAACAATCTCAACTCATCCATCTAGCCGAAGACCTCAAGTCTCATGTTATTGGACAAGATGATGCTGTCGATAAGATTGCCAAGGCTATTCGCCGTAATCGTGTCGGTCTCGGTACCCCTAACCGCCCAATCGGAAGTTTCCTTTTCGTTGGGCCAACTGGAGTCGGTAAGACAGAACTTTCCAAACAATTAGCTATCGAACTCTTTGGTTCTGCTGACAGCATGATTCGCTTTGATATGAGTGAATATATGGAAAAACACAGTGTGGCGAAATTAGTCGGTGCCCCTCCAGGTTATGTCGGCTATGACGAGGCTGGGCAATTAACTGAAAAAGTCCGCCGCAATCCCTACTCTCTTATTCTCTTGGATGAAGTAGAGAAAGCCCATCCAGATGTCATGCATATGTTCCTCCAGGTCTTGGACGATGGTCGTTTAACAGATGGACAAGGACGTACCGTTAGCTTCAAGGACGCCATCATCATCATGACTTCAAATGCAGGTACAGGTAAGGCAGAAGCTAGCGTTGGATTTGGTGCTGCTAGAGAAGGACGTACCAACTCTGTTCTTGGTGAACTCGGTAACTTCTTTAGCCCAGAGTTTATGAACCGTTTTGATGGTATTATCGAATTTAAGGCTCTCAGCAAAGATAACCTCCTTCAGATTGTCGAGCTTATGCTTGCAGATGTTAACAAACGTCTTTCTAGCAACAACATTCATTTGGATGTAACCGACAAGGTCAAGGAAAAATTGGTTGACCTTGGTTATGATCCAAAAATGGGAGCACGCCCACTTCGTCGTACTATTCAAGACTATATTGAGGACGCAATCACTGACTACTACCTTGAAAATCCAAGCGAAAAAGACCTCAAGGCAGTGATGACCAGCAAGGGTAACATTCAAATCAAATCTGCCAAAAAAGCTGAAGTAAAGACTTCTGAAAAAGAAGTATAAATCCTATAGAAAAGGAGTAGAAAATGAAAATTTTCTGCTCCTTTTTACTAAAATAACTATAAATTCTTGACAGCTAGGCCTTTGTCCATTAAGATAATAATAAAGATAATAGATAATGAGGAAAATGCAATGGCAAACCCAACTTTCGGAGAAAAAAAAGCGAATACAGACTATGTTTCACGCTATGGCGTATATGCAGTTATACCTGATGCTGAACAAAAACAAATTGTTCTTGTTCAAGCACCCAATGGCGCTTGGTTCCTACCAGGTGGCGAAATTGAAGCTGGTGAGAACCATCAGGAAGCCCTAAAACGTGAATTGATTGAAGAGCTTGGCTTCACAGCTGAAATTGGTGCCTATTACGGACAAGCTGACGAATATTTCTACTCTCGTCATCGTGACACCTACTACTACAATCCTGCCTACCTCTATGAAGCAACTTCTTTCAAAGAAGTGCAAAAGCCACTAGAAGACTTTAATCATATTGCCTGGTTCCCTATTGATGAAGCTATTGAAAATCTCAAACGTGGTAGCCATAAATGGGCAATCCAATCATGGAAAAAACAGCATAAGATTGACTAAATCCAGCCACTTTATTCAAAAAGTGCTATAATAGAATTAGAAAATCGGAGGAAATGTTATGAAGCTAATCAATACGACAAACTCACACTCGCAACTTGTTAAAAGCCAGCTAGAAAGTACAGACGCAACCCTTGTTGAGGTCTATTCTGCAGGGAATACCGATGTTATTTTTACCCAAGCTCCGCTTCACTATGAAATCCTCATCTCAAACAAACACCGCGCTATTCGAGAACCTGAAATCGAAGCTATTCAAGAATTTTTCTTGAAACGTAAAATTGATAAGGACTCTATTGATGAGGCCAATATCAAAACCCTCTATTCAGAAAAATTAATTGGAATTTCGATTCCAACCAAATAAAATCTTGGAGAGATTAGAAAGTGCTTTGAACCTTATGGAACAAAATTAGGTTTATTTAGCTTTTTAAATCATCTCCAATTTTTTATCTATAAAATCTTGTCATACAAGATTTTGTAGATAATTAAGGAGACAAACATGGGAGACATCATATATAGAGAGGCAAGAATTGAAGAAAGCGAAAAAATTGGAAAATTATTAGCCAATTCCTTTCTTGACTATCCCTTTTTAACGATTATAACTGATGATTTGAAGAAACCTGACTCCTATCCTGCTTTTGTAGAAACGTTGCAAATTCTGCTTACTAGAGTCTATATTAAGAAGGGAAACTGTTTAATTGCGGAACAGGATGGAGACTTACTTGCAGTCGCCCTTTTGCAACAAAAAGATTTCTGTATACTATCCTATCTACGAAATGGAGGAACAAACATTTTTCGCTACATTCGACCACAAAATCTCCTTAAATACTTTGACTTTGTAAAACGTTCCAAAAAGCATTTAGAACAATCAGGGGAGTTTGATTGGTATTTGATGGCTTTAGCTGTCAATATAGAAAGTAAGGGGCGGGGAATAGGCAGTACTTTTCTGACACAAGGGATTGAACCTTATGTCAAATCAAAAGGCTGTAAACACTTGGGACTCATAACTAGTACAGCTAGAAATACCTCATTCTACGAAAAAAACGATTATGTATTACTGGACCATATGGACTTAGAATATGGGTCAAAATCAATTGGTAACTGGGCATTTTTAAAAACTATAAATAAATAAAAAAAATTTGGTGCTGCTTATCACAGAACCAAATCTTTTTTATTATGTTAGAAACGAATCGTCTCACGTGTTTTTTCGTATGAAGTGACAAAACGGTTGGTTACACCTGGTTCTGCAACTTCCAAAGCTTGCGAAATCTTATCAAATGAAGCATGATAATCAAATTCTTTTTCAAAAATTTCTAATGATTCATTAAAAGCTTCTTGAATTCGTTCATCAAATGAGCGATAACGGTTCGAATACTGTAGCAATTGTTCTGTCAACGTTGCATATTGAACAATATTATATGTTTCTTCTTCAAGTGCTTCCATATCATTTGTTGCAATTTCAAGCATCCGGTTCACAGCTTCTATATTGACCCGAGCTTCTTCTAGTTCAGCCATCAACTCTTCAGTATGGTTACTTGCTGTAAAGAACAACTGTAAGAAATTCTGAGGAATACCTGGAAGATTGCGTTTTTCCATATATCTCTTAATTGTGTGAAGACGATTAACATAAACATTTGCCTTCTGGCGAGCATTGATATCATCTTTTTCAATCTGAGCAAGACGTTGACTAACCTCAACTTGTTCATCTTCAATTTCCTTCAAAGTAGCTTGTAAGTTTTCCAAACGTTCTTCAAGGAATGAATAAGGTTCAGAATGTTCCTCTTGTTCAGAAGTTAGTTCCAATACAGATTCTTCTAAAGATTCTAACTCAGCTTGTAATCTATGAACATGACTAACATCCGTTTCAGATAGTAGGTAATTGTTACTCAATCGTTGAATATCTTCCACTAAAACAGCATTACTATCTTTCATGTGTTTCAAATATGTAGGAAGGGTTGCAACTAAGCCTTCTACTACCTTTTGAGCTGCAATTTCTCGTGTAAAGATATCATAGAGTGCATTGATTTCTTCTTGAACTTGAGTATTTTCATACTCAGCATTATCCAACTCTAATTGTGCAATATTTTCGTGATTTTTCTTCAAAGCTTCATAAAGCAATTGGAAGCGAGATTCAATATCCGTTTCAGCAAAATGATAGTTAGCATCTAAAAGCTTACGGTAACCATCTTCCAAGTCTTCCAATTGATCAGGTAGCTCTTTAGATAATGTTTTTACAATTGCTGGCAAGCGGTCAACAATGTGAGTCAAAGCCAAGATATGGTTTTCAGCATTGTCCAAAATCACAGCTGCTTCTACTGGATCTCCAGACGAATTTAAAGTTACAAACTGAGAAAACTCTGATTGGATATTTTCCAATTGTTTTTCAATTTCAGATAAACCTTGGCCATATTCTTCAGAATGATCAGCAACTCTGTGTTGCAACTCCTCAAACAAGTCCAAGGTATGAAGAACACGTCCACTATTTTTAGACTCTTGTTTCTCCAAATCTGCTAAAGCATTGCGAATTGCCGCAATATCTTCTTCAATCAAGGTAATTTGGCTCTCGATTTGGTCAATTTGATGGCTGGCCTTGAAAAAACGGAATGAGTTATTGTAGCCTTCTGCTTCAAAAAGATTATTTTCGATATCAGCAAAAGAGTTAAGAGATAGGTCAACCCATTTTTGGTTCCACTCACGGAAAGTCACTTGACTTTGTCCAATCAAGTGCATATTTTTTACAGCTTCAACTTCATCGTTTACTGGAAGATTGTACAGCTCTTCTTTTTTCTCTTCTAAAATTGCTAATTTACTTTCATTGCGTTTTCGTACGTAGATTGCGATAGCATAAGCAATCACTAAGAAAACTGCAACTGCAATTATCAAATAAATTACTAGTCTAGCAGACATATTAAACTCCTTTTTTACTTGAAACAATCGTAACGATTATATCATATTTTTTATACCAAGGGAACTACTTCTCCCTATTTTTTAGACATCAAGTGTACTATAGACAGCATTTTCTTCGATAAACTCACGACGAGGCTCTACTCGATCCCCCATTAACATATCAAAGATTTTATCTGCTTCTGCAGCATCATCCACAGAAACTCTAGCCATCAAGCGATGTTCGGGATCCATGGTTGTTTCCCATAACTGATGGTCGTCCATTTCACCTAGACCCTTATAACGCTGAATAGTCGGTTTGGTACGACCTTCACTATAACGGGCCAAGGCTTCTTGGAGTTTGATTTCTTGGTCTGCTCCTGGCTGGATATATTCTTTAATCTCACTTCCAACCTTGACTCCATAGATTGGTGGTTGGGCAATATAGACATAACCAGCTTCTAGAATTGGTTTCATATAACGATAAATCAAGGTTAAAAGAAGGGTACGAATGTGGGCTCCATCGACATCGGCATCGGTCATCAAAACGAGTTTTTGGTAACGGGCTTTTGAAACATCAAATTCTGCGCCAAATCCTGTTCCCATCGCTGTGAAAAGACTTCTAATTTCTTCATTAGCAAGAATCTTATCCATACTTGCCTTTTCAACGTTCAAAATTTTACCACGAATCGGAAGGATTGCCTGAAATTCACGGTTACGACCAGATTTGGCTGACCCACCAGCTGAGTCTCCTTCGACGATGAAGAGTTCTGTTTCGGCAGGATTATTAGAAGAACAGTCTGCTAGTTTACCTGGAAGGTTGGAAATTTCCAAACCAGATTTTTTACGAGTGACTTCTCGCGCACGCTTGGCAGCCACACGAGCCTTAGCAGCCAAAATTCCTTTTTCCACAATTCTCTTGGCAATCTGTGGATTTTCCATGAGGAAATCAGAAAAGGCATCGCTGAAGAGACGATTGGTAATCTTGACCACTTCGCTATTTCCCAATTTTGTCTTGGTCTGTCCTTCAAATTGTGGATTTGGGTGTTTAACTGAGATAACTGCAGTTAATCCTTCGCGGACATCTTCCCCTGTTAGATTATCTTCATTGTCTTTCAGTAACTTATTTTTACGAGCATAATCGTTGATAACACGAGTCAAGGCTGTACGGAAACCTTGTTCATGCGTTCCACCTTCATGGGTATGAATATTATTGGCGAAACTCATGACATTTTCATGGTAACCCGTTGTGTACTGCATGGCTACTTCGACTGTGATATCATCCATTTCACCATCTGTGTAGATTGGTGTATCAAAGATAACATCCTTGTTCTCGTTGATATATTCAACGTAACTAGCAATCCCACCTTCATAGTGGTAATGCTTAGTTTGTTCTAACCCCTCACGCTTATCTGTGATGGAGATTTGAAGACCACGATTTAGGAAAGCCAACTCTTGAATCCGTTTATTTAATTTATCAAAATCAAAGGTTGTTGTTTCCGTAAAGATTTCTGGGTCCGGTGTGAAGTGAACTGTTGTTCCCGTTTTATCCGTATCTCCAACCACCTCAAGGTCCGCGACAACATGACCACGACGATATTCTTGGTAATGAATCTTACCATTTTTGTGGACATGAACGTCTAATTGAGTAGAAAGAGCATTAACTACTGAAGACCCCACTCCATGAAGACCACCTGAGACCTTATATCCGCCACCGCCAAACTTTCCTCCAGCGTGAAGAACAGTAAAGACAGTCTCAACGGCAGGCCGACCTGTTTTTTCCTGAATATCGACTGGGATACCACGCCCATCATCGACAACAGTAATCGAATCATCTGGCTCAATAAAGACTTGAATATGGCTGGCAAATCCTGCCAAGGCCTCATCAATTGAGTTATCAACAATTTCCCAGACTAGATGGTGAAGACCTTCTTTTGAGGTTGATCCGATATACATCCCTGGACGCATACGAACAGCTTCTAGGCCTTCTAAAACTTGAATTTGACTGGCATCATAATCCTGTGCCTGCAGATTTTTGATTTCTTCTGTCATCTTATTCCTTTTTCTTACATGTCTAATACTTGTCTTAAATTCACGATACTGGTAAACAAGTGGGTAGCTAGTCCTGCAACTTGACCTGCTTCGATATCAATAGGACGATCACCAATAACAAGACCAGAGCTAATCTGATACTTTTCTCTTAAATAAATCATGGACTCAGGATCTGGTTTTCTCTTAAAGCCTGAGTTAGAAGTCACCACTTCTGTAAAATAAGCTGCTATAGAGGTTTTTTCTAAAATTTCCAAGACTTGATTATTTCGGTGTGAGACCAGAAAATGACGCCCTCCTTGATTTGAAATGTCTTCCAATAAGTCAGAAACTCCATCAAACAAAATCGGGTGTTCAAGCTCTCTGGCTTCATTTTCCTTATACTTTTCTAAAAAATTCTCTAAGTTGGGAGCGAATGTCTCAATCGCAAAATCAGTAGAAACCTTTAAAGCCTGATAGACGCTGTCATGGTCCTGTGTGATACCATACAGTGCTAATGTTTCAACAAATGCAGCTGTTGAAGTTTCATAATTATCCAGTAAAGTTCCACCTAAATCCCAGATGTAATCGTGATATTTCATACCCTTCATTATAGCATTTTTTTATGAAAAAAGCGATGATTTCCTAGATTTTTCCAAGTAAAAAAACGAGAGAACAACTCCCGTTTTACTGTTTTTTACCAAATACATCTCGATAGAGCATTCCTGTTCGTAAACTCTCTGCGTCTCCTCCTAATTGCTCCACCAACTCGTAGGCAAAGGCAAGGGCTGTTGAAGGGCCTCGACTGGTTGTCAAATGACCATCTACCACTACTGTTTCCTTGACATAATGACCATCAAGGATTTGCTCTTGAACGCCGTCATAGCAAGTGTATTCCTTGTTTTTCAATAGCCCTGCTTGATTGAGGGCAATTGGCGCAGCACAAATGGCTGCCAGTTTTTTTCCTTCTCGTTCGAAGCTTTGCAATTCTTTCATCAAGGTCTGATTATCACGTAAATGTGCAGAACCAGGCATGCCGCCAGGAAGAACAATCATATCATAGGCTGATAAATCACCATCAAAGACACGATCTGCTCTTACTTGGATTGCATGCGAACCAGTCACTTGCTCTTCAAACCCAACCATATCACAAGTGATATTTGCCCGACGCAAAACATCCACAACTGTCAAAGCTTCAATTTCTTCAAAGCCCTGAGCCAACATAACTGCTACTTTTACCATGATTTTCTCCTTATTTGATTTGTTTTAATACAACCTTTTTCCGCTTGAATGGGACTTTTCCACTCTTTTCTTCAGCTAGGTTTGTTTGGTAACTCATCGATAAAAGCAAGCCAACACCAATCAGATTACTGATAATAGCTGATCCCCCTTGAGAAATGAAAGGTAAGGGAATCCCAGTCAAAGGAAGCAAACCTGTCACAGCACCGATATTCTCAAAGATATGGAAGAGCAACATCATAATCAAACCTGTGGAAATATAGGTGTAGAACTGGTTATTTGATCTAAGAGTAATCTTCAACATACGGTAAATCAGCATGAGATAAAGGGCGATAACAAGGACAGAGCCAATAAAGCCAAAATCTTCTGCAATGACCGTGAAAATCATATCCGACTCTCGAACTGGAATAAGCAGATTAGAAGCATTAAATCCTTGACCAAACAAGCCTCCACTACCAATCGCAATCTGCCCTTGAGCCTGCTGATAGGTCGTTGTTTGAGCAAAATCAAAAGGATTAAGCCAAGCCAAAATACGGTTGATTTGGTAGGTCGGCATTCCCAGTTGATGGAGAAAAGCCCGACCGTCCTTGCTGATAAAAATAGCTAAGAAACCAGCAATTCCAGTTATAGCAGTCACAAATACTGGGATAATAATTTTCCAAGAAACCCCCGATAATAAAACGATTCCTGAAAAAATGGCTACAAAAACCAAAGCCGTCCCTAAGTCACTTTGAAGCGCCAAAAGAACTAGGACTGGAATGGTAAAGAGAATCATCCAAAAAATTAACAAAAAGTCCAGCGGAACTGTGCGTCTCCACTCCTTATGTTTTTTTGTAAACTGGACAATGACACGGGCCAACATGAGAATATAGGATATCTTCATAAATTCTGACGGTTGGAACAAGGTAACACCATTTACCGATACCCAGTTTTTGGCACCTGTTGATGCAACTAAGCTTGGATTATAAAAGACGATAGGTAAAACCATAAGTCCCAAGCCTAAAATATATAGAAAGGGTGTAACCTTCCAAAGAAATTCAGTATTAAAGAGCATGACCACAAAACCAATCACAAGCCCCAAGGCGATCCAGGCGACCTGCTGCCCTAAAATGGGCAGAATATTGTTTGGATAATCATGACTAACAGCTATATAAATAGCCACCACGCCGATAACCAGTAGGAAAAATACTGGCAGGAGCAAACTATAATCGACTCTAGAGTCGAGAGAACGTTTCATATATACTAACCTTATACTTTCATACAATACTATTTATCAAAGTTCATTTAAAAATTTATCAATAGCCTCATCAACTTCGGATTGAGAGACGGTTTTAACAATCGCTTCTTTTGCTAGAGAAGTCACAATTTGTTTGCCATATCGCTTTCCGACAATTCTCCTATCCAAAATCAGAGTTAAGGAACGTTGGTGTTCACGTCTCATACTTCTTCCTAAAGCCTGTTTTAAACGAATAATGGCCATTGGCAATTGATAATCATAAAAGGCATTTTTCCCTTCTTGAATTAGTTCCTGATTGATCTTTTTCGTCAAGGGTTCTTGGGGGTTTTGGAAAGGAAGTCTTGGTACAATTTGAATCACAAAAGAATGACTTGAAAAATCAACTCCCTCCCAGAAACTTGCTGCACCTAGCAGGATTTGTTGTTCACCTTTTTCAAAGCGTTTCTTCAGTTGATGAACATCCCCATTTTTATACTGGGCCAAGTGGCTAACTGGAAGTAAATCCGACACTGCTAGAAGCATGTCTTTAGCAGTAAAGAGAACTAAAATAGGTTGCTGGAAATCTTGAACATCCATCAGCAAATCAGTTACCTCTTTGGCGTAGACTTCTAAGGAGGTTTCTGTTACCAGGGGAAAATCTTTGACCAAGACCACTTCTTGATCCTGTTTTTTACCAGCTTCAATCTTAACAAATTTAGCTTCGGGATAGCCTAACAGGTCTGCCAAAGAAACTCTCTGACTAATCTCAAGAGTAGCCGACACTCCCAAGACTTGACATGAATCAGGCACTAAAGAAGATAGAAGAATACGGCCTGATTTTGTAGAAGAAATCTGAATTTTCTTTTGACTCGTTTCAGTTGCTTCAAGCCAGTAATCACCTTCAGCCGTAAAATAGCGAACCAGTTCCTCAAAGCCTTCTACCTCTAATTCTGAAAAATACTGGTGGAGATTGGCCAGAGAATCTAAGATATTTTTCCTAGATTTGCCAGATTGAAATTGTTCTATCAAATAGAGACACTCAAAGCGAATACTTTCTAGTATTCGTTGTTGAATTCTGTTTTCTTCTCCTGCCAAAGCCTTATCAACTAAATCAATAATAGACTGGATATCGTAGGTATGTTGAAGCAGATTTTCTAGGGCCAACAAAATTTTTTGAACTTCATCAATAATCAATAAACGGTCGCTGACAAATTCAGGATTATCTTCAAGTCTGGTTACAAGATAGGCATGATTGGTCACTAAGAGCTTGCAAGTCTCTGCTCTTTCTTGACTACGTTTCCAGAAATCTTCCGTCATAAATAAGCTCTTGGACGATAAATTCCCATCATGACGAAGATCTCTTAGAAAATGTTGGTAACGGTAGAGTTGACCAATTTCATCCAAATCCCCGGTTTCTGTCTCTGTCAACCAGACCAAGAGTTGCATTTTAAAGCGTCTAAATAAGCGATTTTCAGCATTTTCCTGCAAGGAACGATAAAAGGCATCCAACTTCAGGTAATTTTGAGGCCCCTTTAAAGAATGAATATCTGTATGGAATACTTCCTTGAGACGTTTACCTTCTTCTTCCATAATTTGATTTTGAAGAATCTTTGTCGGAACACTAAGGACAATCTGACGATTTTCCACTTGGGACAAAGCAGGTAAGAGATAGCCATAGGTTTTCCCAATCCCTGTCGGCGCTTGAATCAGAGAGACAGGCTCATCTTTCAATAGCAAGCCAACCTCTTTAGCAAAATTTTCTTGATTCTCCCTCACTTCAAGGTTCAACAGAGAAATATTCTTAGAAAAATCTTGAGATAGTTTTCGTGGCTCCAGGGGAGCTCCAGTTTTCTTGAAATACAGTCCTTGAACTTCGACCAAGTCTGGAGAACTCAGGATAGATTGGCTGCGATAAATTTCTTCAATAACCAGGTAGGACTCATATAAGAGGGCGTCAGCCATTTCCAGCAAGCGTTCCAAGAGTCCTTTAGGAAGTTGGGCCATCTTTTCTCGTAAAAAAAGAAGTAATTCCGCTGTAGCTTGGGCATCTGAAAGGGCTGTGTGGGCGTGTTTTAAAGGAATTCCTAATTCCTGACACAAAATCGGCAAACTATATTTTTCCAGTTCAGGGAAAAAGACCTGGGCCAATTCGACCGTGTCAACACGAGGATTTCTTAGTTCATAGCCTTCAAAAAATAAATTTTCCGCCAAGAGATTGGCATCAAACTGAACATTATGGGCTACAAAAATCCCATCCTTCACCAAGTCAAAGATTTTTCTGGTAACTTGCGAAAAATCAGGTGCTTGCGCCAGACGTTGGTCTGTCAATCCTGTCAGTTCTTTGATATGAGCATCTAAGGGTTCATGTGGATTGACATCTGTCGTATAGTGATCGACGATTTTTCCGTCCTCAATCACTACAATTCCCACTTGGATAATTTTAGCCTTACTACCTGTGCTAGTTGCCTCTAAATCCACCACAACATAGCGATTACCAATCGTTTTCATTATAAAAAATTATACCAAAAAAAGGGCCATTTGGCACCTGCAAACATAGGATAATTTTCAAACTCGAGAAGGTCACTTTTCTGAAAAATCCCAGTAAACAGAGCATCCTAGCCTACTTATTTTTTGAAAATATTGGAGAATAAGAAAAATTGAGAGAAGAAATGTTTGCATCTTCCTTCTCTCAACTATCCATTTACTTTATTTAACCATGTCAGGATCGTAGTCATAAAATCCTGTATCAAGGAAACGGTTTTTAGGGTGAAGTTTACGCACTTCTTCATCCAGCAAGAAGGCTTGGTCATGGCTAAAGTTACCCTCTTGAATCAAGCTACGCGCTTGAATAAAGAGTTTTGCAATCTCAACAAAGTTCTGACCAGGAGTGTAGAGCCCTTCTAGTTTCCAGTGAGTGAAACCATGCTCTACCAATTCTGTCAATTTTGTCATCAAATCAAGGTCGTTATTGGCAAAGATATGGGTACCATGATTGTCTTCAAAAATGGAATAGTGGCTCTCTGGGTCACTTGGCTCAGCCAAGAAGAGGTCACGCTTGCGAGTCTTTTCGTCATCGATATGTGTAAAGTTATAATAGTTTTGCAAGAGAGGACGCTTAGAATGGTGAATAACGCTAGCTCCGTAAACCAAAACTTCAGCAGGAATTTCCAAAATCTCTGGCATTTTGAAGAGTTCAGCAGATGGAATTTCACGCGCCAAAACAGCCTCAGATGCGCCAGCCTTTTGTCCCCAGAAGTTAATCTGGCGACTGCTAGTTACCATGGTTGAAGCATCGTAGATGGTCTTAAAGGAATAACCATCGCGGTTGACTACGTAAAAGACACCTGCATCCCCAATCGTAATGTAGTCTGTCTTGATTTCTTCCAAAAAGTCTAAGAAAGGCTTGATACGATCCATCATATCTTGGTGCATGAGGGCGTTAACCGCAACGATCAATTCTTTACCATCATCATGAACCAGCTTAGCAATTTCACGCAATTGGTCATGACTAAAGGTTGTCGGCAGACGAAGGCCAAAATCTTTCTCACCGACATAGATACGGTCTACGCCAGCTTCGAGCAGTTGTTTAACTTGTTCAATACTTTCAGCAGTTGCTGTAATGATAATCTTTTCCATAAGAAAAATTATACCACATTTCTGGAAAATCAGCCATTCTTTAAAAATGAAAAGGGACTTTATTCTTATTGTAACCTTTCTGTAATAATTCTCTGCTGAAAAAATGATAAAATAGGTATGTACTGTTAAGGAGAGAATAATGCCCGTAAGAAAATTACAGTCCTATGAGGTAGACTATCAAGAAGAATTAAGCCAACAGGTTCCTCGATATCAAGATTATACACCTGAAGCGCAATCTGATGCCAATCTCAAGGAAATCCTATTTTTTGTTAATATCGCTGTTTTTTGTATCTGTATTGCTATCTTTAGTTTTATATTTTTAGCATTAAAATTATCAACTGCTCTTGCATTTGCCGCAGCAATCGGATCCAGCTTACTTGTTTTAAAAATTCAACGGTCTATTATCAAACGAAAACGTAGAAGATAAATCCAAAATATCGCCCCAGCTGGAGCGATATTTTTATTTTTTCTTTTTCGATGGTGTGTGGATGGCAATCTTCACTTCAAAGATTGTTCCCTTTGGTTTATTATCTTTGACAGTAATGGTTCCTTTTAGCGCATCTACAATTTGCTTGGCTAAGGATAATCCTAAACCAAAACCACCTTTTTGGCGGGTTCTAGCCTTATCCACTCGATAAAAACGATCAAAAATTTTCTTCTTATCTTCTGCTGAGATACCGACTCCATTATCGGAAACTAGCAAATAAAGATTGCGATCGGTCGCTGAAATCATAAAATCAATTTCACCATCCTCCTCAGTATATTTGATGGCATTATCAAATAGGATGGTCATCAGTTGTTTTAAAAGAAGCTGATCTGTGACAATCGTTCTATGAATGCGATTTTCAAAACGGAAGACACGGTCATTTTCAGAAGCAATCATCTCATAGTTTGTGAAAGTCGTATTGAAAAAACTAGTTGGAACTTCTGCAAGTTCCGGCTTAATTCCATCATCTCTACGAGCTAAATTCAGCAAGTTTGTCGTCAAAAAACGCATATTTCGGACTTCTTCCAAACTCGATGCAATGCTTTCACTCACATCCATAATGGTAGCTTCTGGCTTCCGGAAAAGGGTCTCTAAACGATTTTGCAAAACTGCAAGTGGAGTTCGTAACTCATGACTGGCATTTTCCACAAAGGACTGCTGCTTCTGCATGCTCTCAAGCAGAGGCCGAACACTGACTCGAGCTAGATAAAGACTGGCAAGCAAAGACAAAATCCAGAAACTAGCCATCACGACCACAATCAATTGCTCGTGCTTTTGACTTGCCTGCTCCAACTGACTGGTATTAATCAAGACAGCCGCATACTTAATATTGGTTGAAACCGAACTGATATTGGTTTCCATCAAAATCATGCGATAGATTTCTTCCTGTCCATAGCTATTAAAAACCTGAATCTGATAGATATGGCCTAGTTCTTTCTTCTCTAGCTTAATCTTATCCAATCCCAAAAATCGATTTCCAGAAAGGAGTTGGGTAAAATTTTTATCAAAAAGAATGACTTCTGTGTTAGAACTGACATTGGGTTTTATCTCAGTCTTGCTAGAATCTGTAGCAGCATTCTCTAAGTCTTTAATCTCTTCTGTTGCCCTATTTACAGCCAGCTGAATAACTGCCTGAGGATTTTCACTCAGTCCATGAAGCTTGTCATCCACCGAAGTATAGAGACTCGAATGCATGACCTGCAAAATAATCAGAGTCATTGTAGAGAAAATCAGAGTGAAGACACCAAAGTTGCGAATAAAATAACTAAAGTCATCCGCATACCATGTTTTTTTTAGTTTACTGAACATCTTTTAAAATATACCCAACACTGCGCAAGGTTTGCAAATTCTCTGCAAAAGTGGTTCCTTTTAATTTCTTACGGACTTTTGAAACATAGACTTCGACAACTGAAATCGTTGTATCACTATCAAATCCCCATAGACGATCAAAAATCTGAGTCTTAGGCAAAATAACATTTTGATTTTGAAGGAAATAAACTAATAAATCAAACTCTTTTCCTAGCAATTCGACAGGAGTATCTTCGACCTTAACGGTATTGGTTGACAAATTAACCACAATATTTCCATAAGTCAAGGTGTTTTCATTAAATTTACCTGAACGTTTGAGAAGCGCTTGAATCCGCATTTTGAGTTCTTCTAGGTAGAAAGGTTTGGTCAGATAATCATCCGCTCCCAGTTCAAATCCATGTCCCTTGTCATCCAAACTTTCCTTTGCAGTCATGATCAGAACTGGAGTCGTAATTCCCTTTTCACGCAATTCTTTCAATACTTGGAAGCCATTTTTTTCAGGCAACATCAAATCGAGCAAAATCAAGTCATAGACGCCACTTTCAGCTTCGTAGAGACCTTCTTCCCCATCAAATACCTGCATGACATCTGCAAAATCGTCTAAAAAGTCAAATACTGAATTTGACAGGCCTAGGTCATCCTCAACCAATAAGATTTTTATCATGAGAAACTCCTCCTTACTAAAACCATTATACCAAATTTGCCTTAAAAAAAACTCAACTCTCTGCATTTTACATGAGATAGCTGAGTTTTCTTTTATTTAGTCTTAATTATTTAATTCCGTATTGAAGAACAACTGCTTCGACCGCAGCTTTTTCACGGTTAATCAAGTCAACACGCGCTGCAATTTCCTTGATTCCCATACCGATGTTACGGCTAAGAGCAAGGTCAGAAAGTTGTGGTTCAAAGAATTCTTTGTACTCTGCCAAGCGTTGCTGAGTCTTAAATACGTGGGCAGGAAGAATGACAAAGCTATCAAAGCTCATATCTCCTCCAAGGGCTGCCTTAATCCAAGCCCAGTTTTCACGCGCCCAAGACCAAGCTGTTTCCTGAGTTGCTTGATGGTTTAAGAATTGGAAGTACCAAGCTGACAAGTCTTGTGGTTTAACTACAAATTTGTCCTTCCAAGAAGCAATCAAGGTTTGGATATTGTCAGCATCTGTACTGTAGGCAAGAGCTCCTGCCAACTGACGTTTAAAGACAGCATCTGTTGCGTGAGTATAAGTGTCAAGGTAAAGTGCTAACAAGTCTTTGGTCTCATGATGTTTCATCTCGTTGATAAGAACTTGTGAACGAATTGCTGCTGGGAGTCCTGCAAGATTTTCCTTGTGAGCCGCGAAGATTTGGCTAGCGACTTGACTAGCTTCTGCATCATTTGAGCGAATCATCATCGAAACAGCCAACTGACGAACTAATTCATCCTCATCTGATTCTCCATCTTTAGCTTCAAAACCAAGACGGTCATAGTTATGACGAGCCAATTTAGCAACCAATTCTTTGAAGGCTCTTTCAGCTTCTGTACCTTCATCGATAAAGCGCTCTAGGGCAGAAATCACTTGAGAAACAGCTGAAACGACAAGGTAAGATTCTTCCTTAGCAAGTTTATCAAGGACAGGTAGCAAGTCTGCATAAGAAATGTGCCCTGATTCAGCAAGCAAACGACGTTCTTGGACGATTTGCAGTTTACTTGTGTTATCAAGCTCAACTAGGTCAGCAAGAACAGCTTCTAACAAGTCTCCTTGATAGTCTGTAATATAGTGGGCTGTATTTTCAGTGTTGAGACGAAGAGCTCCTTCATTTTCAGCTAGAAGCGCAGCATAGCCAGGAATTTCGATGCTTTCAGTTTCGAGAGTATCTGGTAGTCCTTTCCAGTTACTATTGAGTGGCACCACCCAGAGACGGTTCTTATCTTCGTGCTCACCGATGAAGAATTGTTTTTGTGAAATCTTCAAGACATCATTTTCAACTTTGACAGTGAGAACTGGGTAACCAGGCTGTTCCAACCAAGAATCCATAAAGGCTGCAACATCACGGCCTGATGCTTGACCAAGGGCATTCCAAAGGTCACGACCGATGGTATTTCCATATTGATGTTTTTCAAAGTAGGCATGCAAACCTTTAGCAAAATCAGCATCGCCGAGCCAACGACGAAGCATGTGCATGAGGCGACTTCCTTTGGCATAGACGATAGCTCCGTCAAAGAGCGTATTGATTTCATCTGGATGTTTAACTTCGACGTGGACAGACTGAACACCATCAGTCGCATCGCGTTCAAGAGCGTGAGGCACTCCACCTGTTTGGAAGTCTTCAAAAATATTCCAGCTTGGCTCAATGGCATCCACACAGACGTACTCCATCATGTTAGCGAAGCTTTCATTGAGCCAAAGGTCATCCCACCATTTCATAGTAACGAGGTTCCCAAACCATTGGTGAGCCAATTCATGGGCCACAACAAGGGCAACTTGTTGACGGCTAGCAAATGTTGAGTTCTCATCCACAACCAAGTAAACTTCACGGTAGGTCACAAGACCCCAGTTTTCCATAGCACCAGCTGAGAAGTCAGGAAGGGCGATATGGAGAGATTGAGGGATTGGGTACTTAACTCCATAGTAATCTTCGTAAAACTCGATGGAGCGAACGGCAATATCCAAAGAGAAATCAAGGTTAGAAAGTGGGTGAGCTTTGGTTGAGTAAACACCTACAAGGGTCCCATTTTTAGTTTTAGTGGTCACACCTTGCAAATCACCGGCGACAAAGGCTAACAAGTAAGAAGACATGCGAGGTGTTGTCTCAAACTTCCAGATACCTGTTTCCTTACGGTTTTCCACTTCGATTTCTGGCATGTTAGACAAGGCTAACTCACCTTCTGCTTGGTCAAAACGTAGAGCAAGATCAAAAGTTGCTTTGGCTTCTGGCTCATCCACACATGGGAAAGCTTCGCGTGCAAAATGGCTCTCAAATTGAGTAGACAAAACTTCCTTCTTGACTCCATCAACTGTGTAGTAAGATGGGTAAATCCCTGTCATGTTGTCTGTAATTCTTCCTGAGAAAGCGATAACCACTTCAACTTGACCTGCTTCAGCAAGTTCAATATGAAGGGCTTCATTGTCATGGTCAACTGTAAATGGGCGAGCTTGACCTGCAACTTCTACAGTGGCGATTTCCAAGTCTTTTTGGTGGAGGGAAATACGGTCACTCTGTGCTTGACCAGTGATAGTCACTTTCCCTGAAAAAGTCTTGGTCTCACGACTCAAGTCTAAAAATAAATCATAATGTTCAGGAACAAATTGCTTAATAAAATGTTCAACTGCTTGCATAGTTTTCTCCTATCTAAGTTTAAGAGCTAGAGCTCTTCTTCAAACAAACTTATTATATCATGTTTTGCTTAAGAAAAAAGGATTGGACGATGATTTACAAAACTTTCTTCCTTCTAATAGCCTACAGTGGGTAGACCTTGCGTAATTCTTCTAAAACAACCTTACTGTCAGGCGTAAAAGTTAGTCCTGCCTCTCTCAGCCACTCAGCGAAACAATCCTCATGAACCTGATGCCAATAGGCTAGGGTTTTGTCACCTTCTCCTTCCTTAAAGGCATGGTCAGCAGAAACTTGATTGAAGGGTTCAACAGAAACCTTTGTAATTTCGATAATGCAGACAGCTTGATTTTGACTGTCTAAAATGATGTCAAAGGTTCCTTCTCGCGGAAGGGATTCATCATCAATTGCATAAAGGTCATAGGCTGAAGCGGTTGCTGTCTTTTCACCTCTTAGAACTAAATCTGCCAAGAAATCGGCATCTACTCCAAAAGCCCAGGCATCGATTTCATCTCCGATAGAAGGATTGATTTCCTTGTATGCATTCCACATTTCTTGCTGTGTCATGGGTGCTCCTTTGTAATTTTTTACTTTCTTCTTTTATGTGTTTAAGATGGTCTGGATGGTCAATTTCTAAATCAAAAATCTCTGGAATAGAGCTGTAATGGAGGATGCATTCGATACCCATCTGATTCATTTTTTTTATGAAAGAAGTATTCAGATAGCCTGCTACAGCAAAATCAATCTTTTTCATCCTTGCTTTATCCTGCATCTGTCTCAACATATCTAACATTATTGGACTTTCCATATCATGCCATTGACTGTTTCTCACAGTCGCAAAAACAAAAGAAGTCAAATCATTCATTCCAACTACAATCTTTGAAATGCCCGTTTCCATTATTCTGTCCAAATCAAAATAAGCTGACGGTAATTCAATCATCGTGGCAATTTTCCCAGTAAAACCCTGCTGACGCAATACTGTAATAGCTTGCTTTAACTGCTCAGCATCATTGACAAAAGGAAAGATAAGAGACAGATTGGGATTGTTTTGATAAACTTCTGTAACGACATGTGCTTCAGCCTGAAATTCATCCGGACACGCCAACAAACGCCTAGTTCCTCTATAGCCAAACAAGGGATGATTTTCATCAAAATACTCTTTAGTTCCCTCTAGACAATTAGCTTCTGTATTCGTTAATTCAGTAAAACGATACCATACCTCTTCATCTGAGTACAAGGAGCAAATAGTGTTTAGATAATCTTTTACAAATTCCTGACAACTTGGTAACAGGATGTTTTGGTTGAGCTCTCTCAACAAGTATTCCCCACGAATCATTCCAATGTAGTGAAATAGTTGAGGATAAACTTTTTCATCAAGTTTTTCGCCACTAAGGGCAAGTTGGTTTCTCATCATTCACCTTCCAATTCATGTAAGAAGTCTTGTCAAGTTCTGGAAATCCTAATAATTCTGCTTTGATCTTCAAGACTGATGGCGATGCATTTTCTTCTGTGATCTCTTGAATATTCATCCAAATCCTCCTACTTCAAAGACCAGCCACCATCTATTGTCAAAATTTGTCCTTGCATGGCGCTTGCTTTTCCACTTGCTAAGAAAAGGCTAATCTCTGCTATTTCCTCTGGATCGATCCAGCGCTTGATTGGTGTTTCGCTCGCCACCCAGTCTGCTAATCCACCTGGTTCAAAGTCGGCAGCAGTCATAGCTGTCTTGACTGCTCCTGGAGCGATACCAAAGACCTGAATCCCAGTTTCAGCATAGTCTAGAGCCAACTGCTTGGTAAAGCCTGCCAAGGCGTGCTTCGAAGAAGTATAGGCGTGTCCACCGCCACCTGCTAGGCTCGAAGCGATAGAGCACATATTGATGATGATTCCCTTTTTATTTTCCAACATTTGTTTCAAATAATAGCGAGTCAACTCAACAGGAGTAACGTAGTTGATTTCAAAAATCTCTTGAATTTCCTGCGCTGTCTGTTCCAAAAGTGGTTTATAATCATCCAAAACTCCCGCAGTATTGCACAAAACATCAACCTGAGGACACCAATCAAAAATAGGGTCTAAGCCCAAGGTCAAATCTCTCTGTAGAAAGTGGAAATCACCCTGTAAGAGTGGATTTTCACCTTGGTCAACTCCATAAACTTGAAAGCCATTCTCTAAAAAGAGTCGAGCTTGAGCCAGACCGATCCCTGAACTCACTCCCGTAATCAATACACATCTAGTCATGCACTTCTACCCAATCCGTCGCCAAAACATCACAAGGTGTCGGGCTCCACATGGAAAATCCTTCTCCTTCGCCAGAAACGTTAATCAAAAAATAAGGAGTTACCTCTAAAGCCACACCATTTTGCTCGATGGTATCAAAGAGTTGGACATAGTTTTCAGCACCTCCCCAACCAGTACGTACATATTTTTTCTTAGCCTTTAACCCAGGCAGCATTTCTTCGAAAGTCATTCTATTCTCCTTTAATATCAATAATTCTTCCCTTCATTATAACAAAAAAACGCTTTGCAACGGCTTTTTGACTGTGATTTATTTACATCTGCTTCTACTTACGGCAAATTATTCCCTGCTACAAGATAAATTTCATACCATTCTTTTCTTGTTAAGCTAAAGTTTCCCGCTTGGCTAACTTCTCTCAAGTGCTTAGGATTTGTGGTACCTACGACTGCCTGCATTTTTGCTGGATAACGCAATATCCAAGCAATGGCAATAGTTGAAGAGGTTACTCCATATCTAATAGCTAAACTATCAAGTACTTGATTTAAAGCTTGAAATTTCTCATTTCCAACAAAATTCCCTTTAAAATACCCGAATTGTAAGACAGACCATGCTTGAATGACCACATCGTGTAATTTACAATATTCAAAAATGCTGCCATCTCGCATAGCTGCTTGACTATCTTCCATATTAACATGAAAACCTGATTCGAATCCTGGAGTAAAAGCA
The DNA here is from genome assembly GCF_001070815.1 of Streptococcus pseudopneumoniae. Taxonomy (GTDB): domain Bacteria; phylum Bacillota; class Bacilli; order Lactobacillales; family Streptococcaceae; genus Streptococcus; species Streptococcus pseudopneumoniae_P. The sequence continues at coordinate 55,374 of NZ_JVLX01000027.1, forward strand.
GCACTCAATTGTAGCTGATTAACAGCTAACGGCTGCTTGACATCTTTTTTTAGCAACTCCATCATCATAGGATTTTGATTAGAAACTCCAAAATTTCGAACCTTACCTTGTTTATAAAGGAGATCAAAGGCTTCTGCTACTTGGTCAGATTCCATCAAAGCATCTGGTCGATGAAGAAGCAAGCTATCTAGATGATCAATCTTCAATCTTTGCAAAATTCCGTCAACTGATTTTATAATATAGTCCTTAGAAAAATCAAAATAGGTAAATTCTTCAATGCGAATGCCACATTTGGACTGAATCCACATCTTTTCTCTTAAATCTGGACGATTTTTTAGGACAAGACCTAACAGTTCTTCACAACGACCACGACCATAAATATCAGCCAAGTCAAAAGCATTGATTCCAACAGAAAGTGCTGTTTCTACAAGCTCTTCAACTTCTTTTACAGACTTATCTTTTATTCTCATCATTCCGAGAACAATTTCTGATAATTCTTTGTCATCTTGACCAAGAGTTATGTATCTCATCAAATTTTTCTCCTTTAATTTCTACCATTCTTCCCTTCATTATATCAAAAAACCGCTTTGCAACGGCTTTTTGACTATGATTCTCCTATTATTTTACGGGATATCACTTGACTTTACTTTATAGTAATAAAAATCTTCATCATAATTTCCAGCTGATTGAGTAATAATTAAGCGTGGCCGTGAGCTATCTGATTGATCACCCATTGGATTTTTAAAACCTTTTTTAAACAATCCAATAGCAGCACTTGTATGACCACTTTGTAAACTAACATACGGAACACTGCTCTTCTTAGATGAATCTTTGATTACTTTAATCCTATTTCCATCCCCAGTTGTTCCATCAGAATTAATTATCAATTCATTTCCGCGACCATTCCTCCATGTTCCAACAAGTGTTGAAATATCGCCATTTTCTATAGCTTCAATATCTAAATCTATCTCTGTAGAACTAATACTGTTATACTTTTCCCACCACTCTTCTTTGTAAGGTTTTAAATAAGTCTTCCCATAAAATACTCTGTTCTCTGTTACTCTATCATTATCTGGCCCAACTTCATTAGCAGGAATAAATGTTAAAGTTAATTCTTGACCAATAGTTGCGTTTTTATTATCCTCTACAAAATACACTTCATAGTAATCATTAATTTTTTTCGGTGTTTTACTTTTATCCAACTTAAATTGTGCATGAGTAGAGCTACTCCAGAAAATCCAATTCCCATCTTGATAAGACACTCTTGGAAAAACAGAAGTTATCCCTTTATAGTAATCTTCTCTTTTATACCCATACAAAGTAAAATTAGAGTCTACTATTGCTTTTTCTAAATAGTCATTAGAATATGTCCCTTTAAAATCGCTTAAATCACCTTGAAGAATGCCATCCTTATTATTTTTAAAATAATCACTATTATTAGCAAATACCATCTCATGATTTTTATTTCCATCAGATAGGGTGATTACCTTTAAAATTTTAGACGAATCGTCTACATTATTAACTGAAATAGATATTTTAAAATCCTTATTTCCGTCTGACTTATTAAATTCTGTAACAGAAGACCTATTGTTGCCATCTTCTTTCCAATCCGTAGAAAAATCTCCAAATACATTACCTTCGTCTGTATTATATGAAATTCTCCAATTCTGATTATTCTTAGTAACAGTAGCTTTCTCACCTGTAGAAGACACATAATCTCCCGATAAATCTAAAAAGTCTGACTTTATAATTTCCTCCGTATTTAGTTGTTTTTTCTGAGCATCACTCTCTTTATGATTCCCATACAAGAAAAACCAAACTAAACCTGTTAAAAGAGAAATAATCCCAAAAGATATAAATATTTTCTTCATTCTAAACTCCAATATATATAAAATATTTCCTTCATTTTACTATATTGCTAAAAAACTATCAAGGTAAATTATAAATAACAAAAAACCGCTTTGCAACGGCTTTTTGACTATATTTCACTCCATTTTATCTTCTTAAACCCACGGAACAAGACAAAGATTCCAATAAAGAGGACAGCTAAAGGAATAACTTTTGTAAGAAAAACATTTGAAATTCCCATCCACTCATAGTAACGGAGCAGAGAGCCTACAATAAGGTGGGCAACAATCATACTGACAAAGGGACGAAAAATCGGTTCTTTCCAATTCCAAATACTGATGACCAGCGAAATCGTAAAGACAGATAAACTATCCCAGGGAGCAGGAAGATAAAAGGCTCCTTCTTGTATGAAGCTTGCCATTCCTACATATCCCAGAACAACTAGCAGAACAAGAATCCCAACGACAACATAGGTGCCAATTTTCATTTTAGGAGAATCTTGGACTAAACCTCTTCGTAAAATTGTAGCCACAAGCCCAAATCCGACCAGAAAAAGAAGAAGTTGCCCTAAAAACGTAAGCAAATTGACTGTTAAGAGAGGACCTTTAGAAAAATCACCTAATAGTTGATAGTAGCGTAATACCGCTAGGACAAGAATTGGCGTCAAAAGGGACTCTTTGATAGAACTGCGAGGGGCTTCCTTGAGCATCTCTCTCATTAATTTTTTAGGATTCTTACCTAGATACTCCTCTGCACTCATGCCATCTCGTTCTGCTTCTGTGAAATCTAACATCATCAAATAAATCTGCTCTCTGAGATAGTCCTCATCATAGAGAAATCCAGCAAGATTAAAACTATCCCAGAGCTCCTCAAAATACTTTTGATTCTCCTCAGAAAACTGATGCAACAAAGCGCTTGTTTCTTCATAATACTTCATTTTCGTCATGGTTTACCCTCCATTCTTAATTCCTTCTACTTTTTGACTCAAATCGTCCCATTGTTGCCAAAAGACCGAGACACGCTCTTCTCCTTCTTTGGTTAACGAAAAATACTTCCGATCTGGACCATCTGGCGACTGGCGCATATCGCCTCTTATCCATTGATTTTTTTCTAACTTTTGTAACAAAGGATAAATAGTTCCTGGAACAATAGTGTCAAATCCAGCCTCTCGCAAAGTCTGAACCAACTCATAACCATACCGCTCTTTTTGACCAATCATATCCAAGACACAACCTTCAAGAACACCTTTTAATAACTGAGTTTCCTTCATCCCTTCCCCTTCTTTCTATTTTGTAATACCTACTAGTAGCTTCATCTATAGTATACTACTTCTACACTAGTTTGTAGAGCATAATAGTTAATGCTCTTCGAAAATCTCTTCAAACCACGTCAGCGTCGCCTTGCCGTAGATATGGTTACTGACTTCGTCAGTTCTATCCACAACCTCAAAACAGTGTTTTGAGCTAACTTCGTCAGTTTCATCTACAACCTCAAAGCAGTGTCTTGAGCTGACTTCGTCAGTTTCATCTACAACCTCAAAGCAGTGCTTTGAGCAACCTGCGGCTAGTTTCCTAGTTTGCTCTTTGATTTTCATTGAGTGTAAATAAAAAACAGAACTAGCATGAACTAGTCCTGTCTATTTTTACCCAATCACACTTCCGTTTGGTACAGCTGAATCAACTGTGAGAAGGGTTAATTTTCCATCATGTTCAGCTGAGAGGATCATCCCTTGACTGACATATTTTTTCATCATCTTGCGTGGTTTGAGGTTGGCAACGATTTGAACTTTCTTACCGACCAATTCTTGTTCGTTTGGATAGTATTTTGCAATCCCTGAGAGGATTTGACGATCTTCTCCATCACCAGCATCCAAGCGGAATTGAAGCAACTTATCTGAACCTTCTACTTTAGAAACTTCCTTGACTTCTGCGACACGGATTTCGACCTTATCAAAGTCTTCAAACTTGATTTCATCCTTGTTTAGTTTGAGTTCAACTTCATCTGGATTCCATTCTTTTTCGACAGCTGGCTTGTTGCCTTCCATTTGCTCCTTGATATAGGCGATTTCTTCTTCCATATCGAGACGTGGGAAGATTGGTGTTCCCTTAGCAACTACAGTTACACCTGCAGGGAAATCCGCCAAGTTCAGGTTTTCAAGGCTAGAAACTTCTGCTAGACCCAGTTGAGTCAAGACTGCACGACTGGTTTCCATCATAAATGGCTCAATCAAGTGAGCTACAACACGAAGGCTGGCTGCCAAGTGACTCATGACACTTGCCAATTGGTCACGGAGTGCTTCATCCTTAGCCAAGACCCATGGAGCTGTCTCGTCGATGTATTTGTTAGTACGAGATATAAGAGTCCAGACTGCTTCTAAAGCACGTGGGTAGTCAACTGCTTCCATGTGTGTATGGTAGTCAGCGATTGATTGTTCTGCAACCTGAGCAAGAGCATTGTCAAATTCAGTCACACCTTCTACATAGGCAGGAATTTGTCCATCAAAGTACTTATTAATCATGGAAACAGTACGGTTGAGGAGGTTCCCAAGGTCATTGGCTAATTCGTAGTTTATACGGCCTACATAGTCTTCAGGAGTGAAGGTTCCGTCTGAACCAACTGGAAGGCTACGCATGAGGTAGTAACGAAGTGGATCTAGTCCATAACGCTCTACCAACATTTCAGGATAAACAACATTCCCTTTAGACTTAGACATTTTGCCGTCTTTCATGACGAACCAACCGTGGGCAATCAAACGATCTGGCAATTTGATATCCAACATCATAAGAAGGATTGGCCAGTAGATTGAGTGGAATCGAAGGATGTCTTTTCCAACCATGTGGAAGACAGTTCCATTCCAGAACTTGTCAAAGTTACCATGTTCATCTTGACCGTAGCCAAGAGCTGTCGCATAGTTAAGAAGGGCATCAATCCAAACGTAGACAACGTGTTTTGGATTTGATGGGACTGGTACTCCCCATGTAAAGGTTGTACGAGAAACTGCCAAATCCTCTAAACCTGGCTCGATAAAATTGCGAAGCATTTCATTCAGACGACCATCTGGAGTGATAAATTCAGGATGAGCTTTGAAAAATTCTACCAAACGATCTTGGTATTTGCTGAGACGAAGGAAGTATGATTCTTCAGAAACCCATTCCACCTCGTGACCTGATGGAGCGATTCCACCAGTCACATTTCCAGCTTCGTCACGGAAAACTTCCGCAAGCTGACTTTCTGTAAAGAATTCTTCATCTGAGACTGAATACCAGCCAGAGTATTCACCCAAATAGATGTCATCTTGAGCAAGCAAGCGCTCAAAGACCTGTGCGACAACTTTTTCATGGTAGTCATCAGTTGTACGGATAAATTTATCATATGAGATATCTAGTAATTGCCAGAGTTCTTTAACTCCAACTGCCATTCCATCAACATAAGCTTGAGGTGTGATGCCAGCTTCTTCAGCTTTCTGCTGGATTTTCTGACCATGCTCATCAAGACCTGTCAGATAAAAGACATCGTAGCCCATCAAGCGTTTGTAACGCGCTAGGACATCACAAGCGATGGTTGTGTAGGCAGAACCGATATGAAGTTTACCAGATGGATAGTAAATCGGTGTTGTAATATAAAAATTCTTTTCAGACATAATTTTTCCTTTCCAGGCAAATGAAACCTGTTTTTCTAACACTTCATTATATCACATTTTTAAGGATTTTCGATAGAGAAATCCATACAAAAACAAGATAGACAAGTGTCCATCTTGTTGATCTTACTCATATCGAAGGGCTTCAATTGGATCAAGTTTAGATGCCTTGTTGGCTGGCAAGACTCCAAAAATCATACCAACGCTAGCCGAAACTGCAAGACTAAATAGGGCAACCGGGATTGACACTCCTACTTCTATACCCGCAATCAATCCTTGCAAGAGTATGCCCGCTATAGCGGTTAAGCCTGTCGCAATGGTTAAACCAATGACTCCGCCTAACAAGGTCAAAATCATGGATTCAATCAAAAATTGGATTAAAATATTAGCACGTGTCGCACCCAAAGCCTTACGGAGACCAATCTCACGAGTACGCTCTGTCACCGAAACCAGCATGATGTTCATAACACCAGTCCCTCCAACAAAGAGAGAAATTCCTGCGATGGCACTAATAACCGTCGTCATAAATCCAAAAAGTTGTTGTACTTCTTGGAAGGCTGCAGTCGCATCTGCCACCTGATACTCCCCTTGCTGAATACCAGCAATTTCGGTCAATTTTCTAGCTAATTCTGGTCCCACAGTTGGTGTCAAACTGGTATCATTAACACGGAAGACAATATCAGAAATCTCATCCATATTGAAATTATTTGCAAGAGAGATATTAGTCGTAATCGGAAGTCCACCAATACCAAAAGTCTTGGCAGTCTTGGCCTCATCGCTGGTATAAACACCAATGACACGATAGCTAAAGCCACCAACATCTATAACCTGGTTAACAGCTTCTTGAGCAGATCCAAACAGACTATTAGCAAGTTCTTGGTCTAGTAAAATGACACTGGCCACATCTTTATAATCCTGAGCTATGAGACTTCGGCCTGCAACAATTTCATTTTCAACCGCCTTCATGTAGGTAATATTCCCACCCGTCAAGCTAGCGCGCTCCACTTTTTTATCTTTATAGGATAGGGTGGTATTTGTTGAGTTGGTTACATAGTAACTGTCCACACCCTTAAGTTTTGCTGCCTCCTTGACCCAAGCTTCTTGCGGTTTTGGTGGTTCAACAGGAACATCCTCTTCTTTACCAGACACTGTCAAAGCTGATTGCTTTTGTGTAAAAGAACCATCTTTACTTTTGATAGGCGAGAAAAAGACATGGATATTCTTCTGTGACTTGGTCATGTTTTTATTAACTTGACGAGACATGGAATCACCTAGAGCCATAATTACAACAACTGATGAAACACCGATGATGATTCCAATCATTGTGAGAAAAGAGCGCATCTTATGTGCCATGATAGATGAAAAGGCAAATTTCAGATTCTGCATCTTAGTTTTCCTCCTTTTCTAACTGCGCACTGTCAGACGAAATAACTCCATCTCGAATGACGATCTGGCGTTTGGCATAAGCAGCGATTTCAGGCTCATGCGTTACCATGATAATGGTTTTTCCTTCTTTATTCAAGTCAACTAATAGTTGCATGATTTGGTTACCTGTTTTAGTATCCAAGGCTCCTGTCGGTTCGTCCGCTAATATGATAGAAGGATTATTTACCAAGGCACGCGCGATAGCTACACGTTGCTTTTGACCTCCAGATAATTCCGAAGGCAAATGGTGACTACGTTCTGTCAATTCAACCTTGTCTAAATACTCCTCAGCCAACTTACGACGTTTTGAAGACGAAACTCCTGCGTAAATCAAGGGCAATTCTACATTTTGCAGAGCATTGAGTTTAGATAGAAGAAAGAACTGCTGAAAGACAAATCCGATTTGTTGGTTACGAACCTTGGCTAGTTGTTTTTCACCAAGTCCAGCCACTTCTTGGCCTTCAAGATAATACTCTCCACTGGTTGGCGTATCCAACATGCCAATGGTATTCATTAGAGTAGACTTACCAGAACCCGATGGTCCCATTATGGCAACAAACTCACCCTCATTCACTTCTAGGTTGATATTTTTGAGAACCTGCAGCTCTTGGTCACCATTCCGGTAGCTTCTGCAGATATTTTTTAGACTAATTAGTTGCTTCATCAGCCTTCACCTCTTTTCCTTCCTCTAGAGAAGACGTTGGGTTACTGATGACCTTGACTCCATTTGTCAAACCTGAAGTGATTTCTTGGTTGTCTGCATCAGCATTTCCCAAACCAACTTCCACTTTCTTGGCCTTTTTCTGCTCGTCAAGTACCCAGACATAGTTCTTATCATTTTCAGTCACAACACTTGTTAAAGGAACTAGAATAGCTTTACTCTTATTCTTAACCTCAACACTTACTGAAAATCCTTGTTTCAAATCACCGATTTCACTTGTAACATCGATGGTATATGGATATTTAGAACCAGAGTTACCGCCTGCTGCTGCAGCTGCACTTGCTGCTTCGCCATTGTTTTTAGGGTAGTCAGAAATATAGCTAAGCTTACCAGTCCAGCTTTTATCTTGATAAACTTTAGAAGTAAAGGTTACTTCTTGACCTACAGATAAGTTGGCAAGGTTGTATTCAGATAGTTCACCCTTAACTTGCAAGTTTTCATTGCTAACGACATGAACTACCACCTGGCTAGCTCCAGTTGGAGATTTAGAAACATTACGGTTGACTTCGACCACAGTTCCTTCTAGAGTGCTGAGAACCGTCATTGCATCCAACTGACTTTGAGCCTTACTTAATTGTGCTGCTGCATCTGCACGAGCATCACGAGCATCACCTAGTTGTGCATCAATAGATGACACTGAATTTCCTGAGACTGGAGCTGGAGTTTGGGCTGCTGCACCTTCTCCTCCTGCTGGCGCTGGTAACTGGGGAGCTGAAGCGGCTTCATTTCGTGCTTGATTGAGTTCGTTGATATGACGGTCTGCCTTAGCGACTGCTCGGCTCGCTGAATCATAGGCCGCCTGGGCTTCTGAACTACTGTACTTGACTAAAGCCTGTCCTTCGCTGACCTTATCACCCACAGAAACAAGGATTTCATCTAAATCTCCCTTACTAGCATCAAAATAAACATATTGTTCATTTTTTGCCGTTACTGTCCCTGACAATAAAACAGAGGATGCCACGCTTCCTTCCTTGGCAACAACAAGATGAGTAGGTTCATCTTTTACAGCGGTTTGAGATGGTTGTCTAAAGAGTAAAATCCCTCCAGCACCCAATACAACTACACTTGCAGCACCGATTGCTGCATACAATTGCCACTTTTTAGCTTTACTATTCTTTTTCATAATGAAACTCCTTTTTGATTTAAAGTCCTTAACAATATTATACAAAAATTACCAAATATAAACAATAACCGTTTAGAACGAAATAATGACATTTCAGGATTCAATTATTGTTCGGAATTCATTTTACAATCATTGTACTAGTTATATAATACACTTTATTTTTCTTTTTTGCAAGCCTTTTCTTTAATTTTTTTGAACGTAGCAGATTTTTGCAATCACATCAAAAAAAAGATAGAATATGACTATCAAAAAATGACACTCTACTATTTAGAAGAGTACAAAGGAGTTTACAATGAGAGAATACGATATCATTGCTATCGGTGGAGGTAGTGGAGGAATTGCTACCATGAACCGTGCTGGTGAACACGGAGCCAAAGCGGCCGTTATTGAGGAAAAGAAACTAGGTGGAACTTGCGTCAACGTCGGTTGTGTTCCTAAAAAAATCATGTGGTACGGGGCGCAAATCGCTGAGACTTTCCATCAATTTGGACAAGACTACGGCTTTAAGACTACTGATCTTAACTTTGACTTTGCAACCCTACGTCGTAATCGTGAAGCCTACATTGATCGCGCTCGTTCTTCTTATGATGGCAGTTTTAAACGCAACGGTGTAGACTTGATTGAAGGTCATGCGGAATTTGTAGATTCTCATACTGTCAGCGTAAATGGTGAACTGATTCGCGCCAAACATATCGTGATTGCTACTGGTGCCCATCCAAGTATTCCAAATATTCCTGGTGCTGAGCTAGGTGGTTCTTCTGATGATGTATTTGCTTGGGAAGAATTGCCAGAGTCAGTTGCTATTCTAGGCGCAGGTTATATTGCCGTTGAATTGGCTGGCGTACTCCACACTTTTGGTGTCAAGACAGATCTCTTTGTTCGCCGTGATCGTCCTTTACGAGGTTTTGATTCTTATATCGTTGAAGGTTTGGTCAAGGAAATGGAAAGAACAAACTTGCCACTTCATACTCACAAAGTCCCTGTCAAGTTAGAAAAAACTGCTGAAGGCATTACCATTCATTTCGAAGATGGTACTAGTCATACAGCTAGCCAAGTTATCTGGGCTACTGGTCGCCGTCCAAACGTTAAGGGCTTGCAACTTGAAAAAGCTGGAGTAACTCTGAACGAACGTGGCTTTATCCAAGTGGATGAATACCAAAATACTGTTGTTGAGGGAATCTACGCTCTAGGTGATGTAACGGGCGAGAAAGAACTGACTCCAGTAGCTATCAAGGCTGGACGTACCCTATCTGAACGTCTCTTTAACGGAAAAACTACTGCAAAAATGGACTACTCAACTATTCCAACTGTTGTCTTTTCACACCCTGCTATCGGAACTGTTGGATTGACAGAAGAGCAAGCTATTAAAGAATACGGCCAAGACCAAATCAAGGTTTACAAATCAAGCTTTACTTCTATGTACTCTGCTTGCACTGGCAACCGTCAAGAAACACGTTTCAAATTGATCACAGCTGGTTCAGAAGAAAAAGTTGTCGGACTTCATGGAATTGGTTACGGTGTTGATGAAATGATTCAAGGATTTGCTGTTGCTATCAAAATGGGAGCAACCAAGGCAGACTTTGATGCAACTGTGGCGATTCACCCAACTGCATCCGAAGAATTTGTAACCATGCGTTAATCGAAACAAAAGAAGCAGAGCAAAAAACACTTCTAAATATCAAAAAGCGAGTATTTCCGTAGTTGGAGATACTCGCTTTCTTATGTCTTATTTTATAGTATGTTGAAATGAGATATGAAAAAATCAATTAACAAACCATAGCAAAATACAAGGATTATAATACAATCATTTATTCTTTTCTTTAAAAGATTCATATATTTTTTTATATAACTCTTTTATATCTTTTTTCTGAGAATTCAACTCTTCTTTACCGTAGTCAAAGTTTGCTACTACAAATCCCTCGTCAGCATCAGAAAAAGTAAAAAACTCTATTTCAATTAGTTTATTATGCTTAGAGTCCTCTATAGTGTCTCCTAAATCATTATTGAATTTCTTCACTTCTTCTTCACGAACTCCGAACCCCGTAGCAGCTCCATTTGCAATGATGTTTGAAAATACTTCTTCTGAAGACGCTGCTTCTTTCACAGTTATGAAGTATATAGCCTCTTCCGTTTCTACTTGTCTCACTTTATTCCATTTTTCTGTATCACTAGCAGAAAGCGTATAGACTGTTAACTCTACCGTTGGCTTATTGATATTTTCTTTTGTAATCATTTGTTTTCCAAAAAAGAAGAAGGCAAGTAACCCAGCTACAAAGATCAAAGCAATATAAATTATCTTTTTCATACATTATACCCTATATCTTTCATGTCAATTATCACATCAACTTCGTTATAGACAGCTGGATCATGCGTCGCTATTATAACATATTTGTCTTCGTCTCTTTCATTTAATAATAAACGAATGATTTCTTTTCCAATCTCACCATCTAAAGCTCCTGTAGGCTCATCTGCTAAAATAATTTTACGTGGTTTCATTAACATTCTGGCAATAGCTACACGTTGAGCCTGCCCACCAGACAATTCGTATATTTTTTGATGTAAATAGTCACTTGACAGTCCTACTTTTTCAAGTACATCAGTTATTGTTTTTTTGTCTTTAGTGATAAGTTTCAAATTATCATATACTGTTTTGTTATCTATTAAAGAATAATTCTGAAATACATATCCAACAGTATTTTTAAAAAAAGTTCTTTCTTTTATCTTCCAAATATCTTGTTTATCAACTAAAACATTCCCACTGTCAATTTTTTCTAATCTTCCTATAATATTAAGAAGGGTACTTTTACCAGAGCCAGAACCTCCAATCAATGCATAACTTTTTCCAGATTCAAATTTTAAATTTAAGTCTGTAAAGATCTTTTTTGAGCCGAAACTTTTTGAAACGTTCAAAAGGTCAATTGTCATGTTTCATCTCCTTTTAAAATTTTAGTGTAGCTTTCAGATAATTTTCTAAAACTCATTATGATTGACAGCATCAAAACTAGTATAGAAGCAAGACCAATATATAGCAGCTCTATTTGCCCTGTCATAAGAAATGTAAATAGGATAACCATTGTAATAATCATCATAAAGTACTTGAGACTTGAAATTGCTATATATGTTTTTGACAGACCCAAAATAATTTTTTTCACATATTCATTTTGTTTTAGGGCAATATAAAGTTGGACATATTGATAAATGAGTATAAAGACAATACTGTAAATTATCTTCTGCAAGATTTGTGATAGTAGAATTTGGTGCTCTAAGGATTGGATCTTTAATTTCACAATTTGGTAAACATCTACTGGATTCATTGAGAAATTCAACGGGACAGTCATCTCATTTATTTTTTTTACCGCTTCAGGACTAAAAAGAGATTTATATAGTATGTTACTAGCCAAAGAAAACTTATTATTTTCCATCATTTTGTCCGTATCTAAAACAACAACTATATTATCTTTGCTATCTGCTACATTTGCCAGCGGTAAAATATCTTTCATTTTAAGATTATTATCAGCATCCTCATTAAAATAAAAAATTTTTTCCCCATCAGGAATTATTTGTACTGCAAGCTGTTCTTTTGTATAGTTTGTTCCAATAAATTGTTCTGCTACAACTGTATTCTCAATAGATTTCTGGTTTTCTTTCCACTTCTCAGGAATATAGATGGTTGCTATCTTATTATCTAAAAGATGATAGTTTGTTCCATTCACTTTATTTTGTAGGTTAGCACCTGTTTGATTAATATAAATCAACTCTTTATTTATTTCTGGATTCGTTATCCCGTCATTTTCTAATTGTTTAGAAAAATTTTCTATAACATGTGAAGTTTTCATGAAATCTGGAACATATGCCGAAGATCGTTCTATATATAAAAAATCTAAGTTTTTTAAGGCAGCAACTATCTGTAGATACTTACCATCTGAATCACTAACTTCTCCATTTTTAGCAGAGTTACTTTCAATTCCAAGGAATTCAATCCTTCTCCAGTCTTTTACTGTGTCCCATGGTACTAAATTTTGTATTTGTATGTTAATACTAGATTGACTACTCTTTGTTTCTTGTAAAAAAATTCCTGAGACAAGGATGATAATCGAAATGATGACAAGCCATACGACAAAAATAAGTTTATTTTTCGCCTTGTTTTTGATAATTTCAATGGGCTTTTCAATCTGAATCGTCAACCAAAATAAAACAAAAGTAATAAGATCAATGATTTGAAATAGTATAAAATTCGTTAAAAGCAGAGAGAAAAATAACTTAGAACTATAGGTGAAGAAACCATTACCCAAAAAAGAACTGTAAGAAATCATCAATAAAGCCATCATAATCAGTTCAAAAATAATAGAAATGACATACTCTCTTCTAAGGTCGTATACAGGCAGGCCCAAAGAACGTCGTATCACTCCTTCTTTGATCTGCCTCGTCCTAACAACAAATAACACAACTAATAAAGTTAAGTAAATTGAACCCATTAACAGTATTCTTAAAGTTCCTGTGAATTGTAATATTCCTCCTATATACCAAGGATAAGCCATATATACTGTTTGTAGTCCAGTCATCGTAAGTGGTTTCAAACTGTCTACATCCATTTTCCCAAGTGTGTAATACATCCCTATTATTGGTGCTGACTTTAATTGTTCATTATCTACATCATCAAAATTTACATACTTCAACTGACCAGAATTCTGAACGATTGGCTTGTAAATGGTAACCTTTTCCGTTTTTGATAAGTCACGAACCATTTCGTATATTTCGTTATTAGAAAGATTGCTTTTTCCTTGAATAGAAAAAGCACCATCAATTGGTAAAGGTATGGGGATTTCGGTATCGCTGATAGTGACCAGACCAATTGTAGCAATCAAACAAAAGAAGAATCCAATGATACATAATTTTAATTTCATAAGCAATTACCATATTACAAAAGACCCTATTATATAATTGGGTCTCTTGTTTTCATAAATTATTTTTAAAATCTATAATAATCCCAATATGCATTTAATCGAACATCGGTCCAAGATTTTGTAGCACTTGAATATGCCCATCCATAATCTTTTTTATCCTGAGCTTTAACTGTTCCCCAAAAATTCGTTACTGAAGATTTTGATCCAATATTATCTGGAGAACTAACAAAGTAATTCGAATAACCAGAGTTATCATTTACACCATATTCCCATACATCAATAATGGGACTTGGAGCAGGGTGTACCGTTACTGCGTTAACGACACTAGCTGTAGTAGCAAATCCAAAACTTAAAAAACTTGCAACTAGAAAAACAGATGCTTTCTTATTAATTCTTTTTTCATTTTACTTCTCCTTGAATTTAAATATTTGATGAAGAGTAAATAATAGTCCCTTTTTAATCCCTCCATATTACTTTAATATGAATTGATTATATTTAGGTTTTTAATCACCGTTACGGTATCTAGAGTCGTTAAAATATCTCATAACTACCCCTCCTTTTAAAATTGAACATATCTAGATGTATCCGTTTACATTTGTAATTGTAGTACTTATTTTTTAGTTTGTCAAGTATTTATAGTATATTTTTTGATAAAATGGGATTATCTATAAAGACAATTTTCGAATCTACAAAAAAATTATCCAACTTAACCAGTAAGCAAAATCGGCCGTTACAGTTTTTGTTACCTTTGTTATAAAAATAGGTTGACAATGATTCCTCTACGAGTATAATAGTTACTATACATCAGAAAAGAGGTTAACTATTTTGAAAAAAGCTCACGTTTATGCCATCCCTGCTATTGGGGCTGCTCTCATTGCTGTTTTGGCACAAATCAGTCTTCCAATTGGACCTGTTCCCTTCACTCTGCAGAACTTTGCAATCGGCTTGATTGCTACTGTCTTTAGACCGAGAGAGGCTGTACTTTCTGTTGGACTCTATCTTCTTCTAGGTGCTATCGGTCTTCCTGTCTTTGCAGGAGGTGGAGCTGGATTGCAGGCGTTGGTTGGTCCTACTGCAGGTTATCTTTGGTTTTATCTTGTATACTCTGGACTTACTTCTTTCCTAACTAACAGCGATAGTGGTGTTGTCAGAATTTTTCTAGCAAATCTCTTGGGAGATACACTTGTCTTTGTCGGTGGAATCATTGGCTTGCATTTCCTAGCTGGAATGCCATTTGAAAAAGCACTTGCTGTGGGGGTATTTCCCTTTATCATCCCAGATTTTGGTAAAATTATTGCTATTAGTGTTATTAGCCGTCCACTACTTCAACGCCTTAAAAATCAGGCTTACTTTGCTAACTAAAAAAGGATATCGAGTTGTCATAACTCAATATCCTTTTCTTTCATTTTGACACCTTAGTTACCTTTAAAAGCATCCACCATTGTTTGAAATTCTTCATTGGAGAGAGTAATTCCCTTGCCCATTTTAGTATGGTCTGGGCTCCAAGCACGAATATCAAACTTTGCAGGAGCACCATTAAAGCTCACACGGTTGATTTCCTTGGTCCAACCTTTTTCGTTTTCAGAAAGAGTCAACAAGTGCTCTTCAATTTCAAATGTAAATTCTGCCATTTTCTTCTCCTTTTTTAGCTTTCATTTGATTATTCGTAAAATCTTGTAGATTTTAGGAAAATTTTATATAATATTGATATAAAAGAAGGGAGGCCAATATGAGACATAAATTCCAGCAAGTTTTAGATAAAATACATGACTTTTTAAATGGACATGACCAACCTGACCAGACTGAAACCAACTCCCTGACTGCTACTATTGAAGAGGCTATCCAGAAACAAACCGCTGTTCACCTTATCTTGTCTGAGGCAAGCTTTACAGGTGACATCATCAAATACGATCAACAACGTCAGCAAATTATCGTGAAAAATTTTGCCAAAAATGTGACTCGTATTATCCGCATAAGCGATATTCAACGCCTACGATTTGTCCCTTCAACCGTCCAAACAGCCCAAAAAAATAGATTTAAGAAAGAGTAAGATGTAGTTGCTTCATCCCACTCTTTTTTCTTAGCGAACTTGTTCAAAATGTAAATGAACCGCGATATGATCTCCATAACCACTTCTTTCCAAGTCACGTTGTAGACGATAGGAAATGTAGTGTTCTGCGATGGTAATGTAACCTGCTCCCAGTAAACGATGTTCAACCAAAGACTGAATCATGCTGATGGTAGCACGTTCCACCTTGGCTTCTTCCAAATCCAAAACCACTTTCTTAGTGACTTGTGCAAGGTTTTGACGCAAATCATCTGTCAATACATAGACAGTCTGAGCTGCCTTTAAGATAGCTTGGTAAATCTTATCTGGATTAAATTCAGCAATTTCTCCATCACGTTTGATTACTTGCATAGATTTCTCCTTTATTCTTTGTTTTCTTTGATTTCTGTCAGCATTTTTTCTTCTTCTGCTGTCAGTTGATAATGTTCAAGCAAATCCGGTCTGCGCTCGTAGGTTTTCTTCAAACTCTCATACAGGCGCCACTGACGAATCTTCTCATGGTGTCCACTCATCAGTACATCTGGCACAACCATACCTCGATAATTATAGGGACGTGTGTACTGAGGGTATTCAAGAAGGCCTGAAGAAAAACTATCATCTTGGTGACTAGACTCTTTGCCAATCACTTCTGGAATCAGGCGTACCGTAGCATCAATCATGGTCATAGCTGCCAATTCTCCACCAGTGAGGACATAGTCGCCTAGGGAAATCTCATCCGTTACTAAGGTCTTAATGCGCTCATCATAACCCTCGTAGTGCCCACAGATAAAGATCAGCTCTTCCTCTTGAGCCAAATCTTCAGCATAAGCCTGATCAAACTGTTTTCCAGCAGGATCGAGGAGAATGACGCGCGGATTTTTCTTTTCAATAGCATCAAAGGCATCGAAAATAGGTTGAGCTCGGAGCAGCATCCCCTGGCCACCTCCGTAAGGCTCATCATCGACATGGCGGGCCTTTTCAGCGTTTTCTCGAAAATTATGATACTGGATATCCAAGAGCCCTTTTTCTCGAGCCTTTCCAACGATTGAATGCTCCAGTGGAGAGAACATCTCTGGAAAGAGGGTTAAAATATCAATTTTCATCGTCTAACCCTTCTAAGATTTCCACATCAACTCGTTTATTTGGAATATCAACATTGAGAACCACTGGTGGGATATAAGGTAAAAGCAAATCACGCTTGCCTTTTCGCTTGACCACCCAGACATCGTTAGCACCTGGTTGCAGGATTTCCTTGATGGTTCCAATCAAGTTATCTCCCTCATAGACTTCCAAACCAATAATCTCGTGATAGTAGAATTCACCGTCGTCTAGGTCATTCAAATCTTCCTCAGCGATCTTGAGACTGTATCCCTTGTACTTTTCAATAGCATTGATATGGTACATATCTTTGAATTTGATAATGTCAAAGTTCTTCTGTTTACGGTGGCTAGCGATAGTCACTGTTTGAACAAACTGATCTTTTTCATCAAACAAGGCCAGGTCAGTACCTTTTTTAAACCGTTCTTCTGCAAAATCCGTCACAGACAAGACTCGCATCTCACCCTGCAACCCTTGCGTATTGACGATTTTCCCAACATTAAAGTAGTTCATCTTGTCTCCTGTAGTCTATTTCTTTCCATCTTATTCTGACAATTCTCGAATAATAGTCGCAATTTTTTCTGATTCTGACCATTGTAAATAATGGTGATTCCCTCCTAAAATGAGTTTAGTATTGGAAGTCCAATATTCTGATTCTATGTACTCTTTTTCCCTATAGGCCTGACAAAAAATAAATACAGGGATATAAGATTCTATAGATACATTCTCAAAATCTTCCTCAGTAATCTCTCCAGATATCTGAAATTCTGGATCTTGATTTTCCAACTCTAAGCCTTTTTCTTGCATTAATTCCCAGATTTCTTTATTAGTTTCAGGGCTAAATGTGGCTTGAGTTAAGTTCTTAAAATAAAGTTCAGGACCACACTCCTCAATCAGCCTCATCTGCTCTTCCATTTCTGGATAAGGATTTTCTGAAAAATCAGCAAACATGACGTTTTTAGTTGTCGGTTCAATTGCTAGTAAAGCCTGACACTTAATTGGTTTCTTGAGTAATTTGCAAGCTAAAGTTCCACTCAAACTATGTGCACAAAGTATATATTCAGAAATCCCTAATTCTTCAAGTACTTCATAAACCGCATCTGCAAGATTATCTAAATTTTTTCCAGCTTGGTCATGAACCGGACTCCTACCTGTGTTCGGAAAATCAATTGTCAAATAACCAATTGTAGGAGGAAGTTTTTCAAGTATAAGTGAAAAATTTTCATAACTTGGTAGCAAACCTGCGCCACTTAAACAAACTAGCATTTTCTTTTGATTTTGATAAGTAACAGAGAGACTACCAATTTCTGTAGATACTTCAAATCTCTTCATAAAGAAATCCACTCGTTCTATATAATGAATTATTAAAAATCCTTATCCTTTATTTTAACACGTTCCAAGGATTTTCTCAAGTTGGATAAGTCTCATCTTACAGAGCTACTACTTCTTCAAAGAATTCACCAATTATCTGATTAAACTCTTCAGGATGATCATTCATCGGTTGGTGTTTACTATCTGAAATCGTTACTTGACGCGCATTAGGATTTAAGGCAATGATACCATCGTAGATCATTTTTAGCTGTTTGGGAAAATCGTTTTCGCCTCTTATTAATAGCATGGGAGGATTTCCTTGATAACCTTCTATCTCATGGACAGCCAAAAAACCTGTGATTCCAAGGTTCAAAAAAACATCTCTCCCAGTTTCTATAATGGCCGTCTTGACTAATTCTCTTGTGATAGGGTTATCACTACACATTTTTGAGTTCTTATCAGCAATCAACTTCCAAGGAATCGTTTTATACATAAGGGAACTATATTTTATGCGATTTCTCTCTTTATCTGATAGGTAACGATGCTGTCCCCAACTATCCACCATAACCAAGGCTAGAACTCTTTCTGGATGGCGATAGGTATACTCTTGAAGTGGATTCCCTCCCCAAGAATGACCAACCAATATCACCTTATCCAACTGGAAATAGGACAAAATAGCATCTACATCTTGAACAGCGCCTTCCAGGTCAGGTAGGCCAACTTTCATAGGTGATTCCCCCTGTCCTCTAACATTGACAAAGTAGAGGTCAAATCCTTCAAAGGCATCATACTGGTGAGCCCACATTTGACTACGGCCACAAGCTCCATGATAAAAAATAATGTGGCCTTTATTTGTGTTTCCAAGACGATGATAAACAACCAAATCACAATCTACGACTGGTATAACGTGACGTTTCAACATCTCGGGCTCTCTATTATAAAAAGCAATTGCTTTAGCTATATCATTTTGCTTCATTATTACACTTTCTCCTCTTTATCCTAATATCATTCTTTTTATCTATTTTATCATGCTATATTAAAATCATCGTTTTCCAAACTTGATTACATTAAAATTTTTGAATTTTCTGCACAACTTTAATAAAGAAAAAGACTGCTAAGCAATCTTTACTTTTTTCTCATCAGATTCATGCCTAAAATTCCAGCAATAATCAAAGTTGCTCCGATCACATGGTAACTATAAATTGGTTCATGGAGGATAAGAGCTCCGGCTAGAATGGTCAAAACTGTTCCAAGATTGCCAAAGACACTGACTGTTGATGCTCCAAGTCGAACAATAGCATAGATAGAGAGACTACCAGTCACTATAGAGGCTAGAGTTCCTAAATAGAGAATTGAAAGCAGATAAGATACCTGTCCAAGTGGCGCAACGTAAGCTAATATGTTCCCCTCTAGATAGTGAGAGGTCAGACTCAGCGTATTAAAGGTGACGAAGCCAACAAATATCACAACAGCTGTCATATCCATGGCCCGATAGCGTCCTCCTTTGGACTTGCTGAGGATATTGTTTATTGCATTGGCGAGAACAGATCCCAACATCAAGAGAAAGCCAAAGCTAGCAGTCTCAGTACCAAAGTTAGCTCCTTTACTAAGGAAAATGAAAACTACTCCTGCTACAGATAAAAATAAAAAGAACTTTTGAAGCAAGCTTGTCTTTTCCTTGAGAAAGGCCGATGCTAAAAGGAGCGTAAAAATCGGGACAAGAGCCTGTAAAATTCCAGCTTCAGAAGACGATATATACTGTAAAGCAAAGGATTGAAAAATAAAAAAGAGAAGAGGATAGAAAAGACTCATAGGAAGAATAGAAAGAATATCTTTTCTACTTAAACTCACTTTAATAAGTTTGGTTTGATGAAGAACAACCATTACTAAAGCTGCGATTGTATAGCGATGCGCTAAGTTTGTGAGAGGACTGGCATAGCCTAAAGCAATCTTAGTAAATAAAAAAGAAAATCCAATGATGGCTGAAAAGGATAAGGCTGCTAGGTAAGCTTTTGTTTTCTCGTTCATAGACTGTTACTCCTTTTAAAAATAGCTATTCTCAAGATTGATTGACTAGAATTCTTTGAGACTATCTTTCAATTGTAGCATAGTAGAATCCTAGATGCTATTTCTAGGATTGGTTTTTTATGCCTACTTTCACCGTTTATCTAGTTCATTGAGTAAAAAGGAGTCTACGAGTCTAATCTGCATTTCTCGTTCTTGTCTCACAAGCTCTAACTTATCTGCCTCTTGGAGATTCCTTACTTTGATAATATAAACTGCCAGTTTCCTTGCTTTATCTTTCTTATATTTACTAATACCTTCTTTATTAGTAAAAAATCATTTCTTATCGTCTTAGAGGTCCCCCTTCAAAAATCCTTCCAAATCTCGTTCATGTTGGTACTTAATGGCTGCAGTTTTATCTTTCTCAAAGATAGTCTTGGTAAGGTCAATATGATTAATAGCTGCTATTGCGACGATATAGTGAATGATATCAGCCAGTTCTTTTGCTAGTTCCTCGTTAGAATCCTGAACTCCCTCTTTTCTACCAGAACGGCCATTCAAAACCTCAGCTACTTCTCCGACTTCCTCCACTAACTTCATAAAGAGACCTCCCTCAGTCCGAAACTGCTGGTAAAGTTCGAGTAGGTAGTCTTGTAATTGTCTAAACGTTAAATCCTTTATATCCTGCTCCTTGCAAAAAAAGCGAGACATTCGTCCCGCCCTTCTTATTTTTCGTCAATAACGATTCTTACTTTTTTATCTTCAGTTGGGACAGAGTAGACAATCGTTCTTATCGCAGAAATAGTGCGACCCTTACGACCGATTACACGACCCACATCACTTTGATCAAGATCCAAATGATATTCCAAAAATTCTGGTGTATCTTCAATCTTGATAGTTAAGGCATCTGGTTGTGAAATCAAGGGTTTCACAATCGCAATAATGAGATTTTCAATCGTATCCATCTGTCAACCTACTTTAAACTTATTTTGAGAATTTAGAATCGTGGAATTTTTTCAATACACCTTCTTTTGAAAGGATGTTACGTACTGTATCTGAAGGTTGAGCTCCATCAGCCAACCATGCAAGAACGCGGTCTTCTTTCAAAGTTACTTGGTTTTCAGCAACAAGTGGGTTGTAAGTTCCAACTGTTTCGATGAAACGTCCGTCACGTGGTGAACGTGAATCTGCTACGTTGATACGGTAGAAAGGTTTTTTCTTAGAACCCATACGAGTTAAACGGATTTTAACTGCCATTTTTAAAGTCTCTTTTCTTATTTTTATTTCGGTGAAATAGCTGAGCTATTTAGCACATGTTCTATTATAGCAGATTTCTGGCAGGTGTCAAGAAAAAAACTTGACAGACTATAAAATTCTTAAACCATTTATAAATTTGTTAGAAGTAGGAAATAAATGTTTGAAAGAAGCTATCCGTGAATACTATTTTATACTCAATGAAAATCAAAGAGCAAACTAGTAAGCTAGCCGCAGGCTGTACTTGAGTACGGCAAGGCAAAGCTGACGTAGTTTGAATTTGATTTTCGAAGAGTATTAGAAACATTTTATAAAGACCATCAACTCAAACCCTTCATATCGCCTGAACGTGATTTGGATACCTGGCTCCTAAATCCAAAGCCTGTTCCCAAGAGAAATATCAAGGATTTTAAGAATGATATCTACTAATTAATTTATAAAATATGAATGAATAGATTCTAAATAGGGAAATAGTTTAGGTCTGTAAAAGATTAAATAATTTCTATTTTAGCTGTTAGAAACGTTGGTACATCAATGTTTTTAGAATGCTACATAATAAAAGGTAGAGTGAATGGTAGAGTAGTTATTGCGTTAGTTCATCAATCTTATCGATATAAAGATTAACAGATTCTAACTTTCTTTGCGGTGCTAACTCGGCGTATGTGTCCATTGTTGTTGAAATTGATTTATCTTTTTTGATTTTTTAATGACCTTTTTGCCATTATGGATAATTTTTTCAGTTTCATCAGAAATCAAAAATTTTTTTCTTTGAATATTGAAATTTGCGAATGTCTTGGAAAGTCTAAGACAGCTAGATTGTATAGAAATTAAGTCATCATCCGACAAAGAATTCATTCTTTTATTTACAGTTTCTAAATCTCTAAATATAATAGAGCTGAAGCAGTGGTAAAACAGATTTTCAACAAACTTGGCAATATCTCTAAAAATAATTTCTTTATAGTCCAAGTCGGTTTAAGTATTCAAATAAAGCAATATTGAAGCGGTAACTTGTCGCTTTTACTTTTCAACTTGGCTAACTTGACCTGCATTACCTAGGTAGCTTTGCTTTAAATTATATTTTTCTCTTAAAGATTTGATACGAGTATGTATTTCTTGTGAGTAATTTTCATCAAAAAATTTCATATATAATCCCCTATAATCATGGAAAAGTAGTAAAAATAGTTGTTATCCTAGTTGATTAAAAAAATCTCTGATTTCCTCATCTTTTATAAAATAATATATAATTTTCCCCTCTCTTCTAGTGTCCAAGATGTTTTGATTGGCTAGTTTACGAAGATGGTGGGAGGCAGATGCCATACTGAGATTTAGTAAACAGGCTATATCACAGACACAGAGTTCTTCAACAGCAAGAAGATAGAAGATGATATTTATCTGCTTATTATCGGTAAATTTTGTTAAAATGCGAAGTGATTTTTGGACTTTTTCCTTTTCAAGGTAGTTCGTTGCGGTTGTAATATTTTGCTGATTTATAACATTCACTTGGCAGATACTATCTTTTTTCATAATATTTTCTCCTAGCCTAATATAGTCCATAGTATGTCAAAACTGTTATTTTCAATCAGGATATATATCCCCAATCCTAAATAGACAACGGCAATAAACCATCTGCTATATTTTTCCAAAATTTCTCCAACAGAAGGGACTTGTGCTAATTTTTGGGCAGAAAAAACCAAGAGATAAATCATGACTAGAAAAGTAAGTAAAGTCACTATCAAATTCGCTAAATTTAAGGTAATAAAATATGGGACAAAGACACCAATATTGTCAGCGCCACAACTTGCAAAAGTAATCATAGCGACTAGAAAAATCAGGTTTTTATTGTCTTTTCGCAAACCATCTTTTGCAATAGCTTCTCCATCAGAATCTCCTAAAAGCAAAACTTTGAGGCCTAGGAAAATTGGAATCAAACCGAGTAAACCTAAAATCTCTTTACTAGGAATATAATTTAAGACAAATGCAAAAAGCAAACTTAGCAATATTAGACTAACAGAGCCTAGAAATTGTCCTAAATAGATGTTAATGATGTCTTTTCTGCTTTTTCTTTTGGCAAAAAATAACATTAGGATAATAAGTAAGTCTACGGCTGTCCCAGAATACAGGATTATTGAAGTAACAACATTTTGAATCATAAAACACCTCATTCAAATATATTTTTGAATGTATTCTAACATTAAACTTTGTAGATGTCAACTTAAAATCCACCAAAATATAGATAAGAAGTTAGTGTACCAAATATTAAAAAGCCCTGCCATCGCAATGACAGCAGGGCTTAACTTCAATATCCAGATGATATATTTATCTAAAAAGGGTTGAGTAAAAGGTAGAGTTTTTATTGATTTGTAGTGCGATATAATGAGTTTCCAAAAATCAAAAATCGCTTAAAATCAGTATTTTGACATCTATTGACGTGTACTGAAATCCTTACTTAACCTCTGTAAAAATTAACTTCTACACCTACAAAGCTTATTCTGACAGAATTTATAACAGTCTAAGAAAAAAAGTAGAGATTCATACAGTATCTAGATTTTCCAAAAATTCTTTTTCATCAAATATTATTAACGAAACTATCCAAACCAAATCCGATGCATTGCTTCAAAGAATTCTTTAGTTGTTTGACTAGCGAGGGCTTTTATTAAAAAATTTTTTCAAATAATTGCCACCTTGGCACATAAATTCTTGCTTTCTAAATTTAAATGTGATATATTTATAACATAAAATTTAAGTGTTATATATTTATAACACAAAAAAGGAGTCTATCATGAAAAAAAGTCAAAAAATGCGTGGCCTCATTGCAATGATTGCCGTAGCTCTCTTTATTGATTTTATTGTTTTATTTGGTTCTAATCTTAGTTGGGAACCCAAGTTAGTTATTACTGGTATTTCAGTGTCAGGTCAAATTGTAGCTATTTGGAGCTGGCTACATAAGAGTCAGAAAGGTAAGGAAAAGATTATTTTTGACTTGTCTGCTAAGCTTTACACGATACTTGTGTTTGCAGCAAGTATTTTTTATACAGTAGGAATTTGGGTTGCGACCCCAAGCGAAAGTTCTGGTATTAAAGAATGGATTTTGGGAATTGGTTTCGTTATTGAAGTGATTTTATTTGGTTTTTTCTCTTTGAAAAATGTCAAGGAAACTCCGGACGAACGCTTTTATGCCAATTTAGCAAAGGCAGCTAGCTTGATGTTAGTTTTTACACTAGGCGCACTGATGATCCTAACAGTTATCATTGGGTATATGGGGTCTCTCACTCTTTACATGGGGCAAGTCTTTATTAGCATAGCTGCCTTGATTTTCATCTTTGCGGTTGTCTATTTTATCTTGGAACGGAGAGGATAAGCATGGCCAAAGAAAGCAAGATTATTACTAATCTCAAATCTGTTCGTGAGTCCACAGGCATGACCCAGCAGGAGTTAGCCGGCCTCATCGGCATGCGACGCGAGACAATTCTGCACTTGGAAAATAACCGTTACAATCCTTCGCTGGAAATGGCTCTTAAGATTGCTCAAGTTTTTAATCTGAAAGTAGAAGACCTCTTTGAACTCAAACAGAAAGAGGAATCATAATTCTTTTCGAGACCTGGCATTAAGTTCATTGATTAATTAGGAATTGAAGCCGAAAGAAAAATCCTTTGAAAATATACTCTTTTAAACTATAGTAATTCTTTCGAATTAACGTTTACTAATTGTGATGCTTTACGAGCTTTCTTAAGATCTGTTTTCCTAAATACTTCGAGTACACTTATGGCATTGATGCCCCTAAGCAAGCGACTTTCTGGTTGTCTTCCTCTTAAACTGTCTTGTCACTAATATTTGAAATCCACTTCCTTTTAGGGTACAATGGTAGAAATAAATTTTTGAGAGGAACAGAATGAAAAAACTAGCAACCCTTCTTTTACTATCCACTGTAGCTCTAGCTGGATGTAGCAACTTCCAACGTAGTTTGCGTGGTGATGACTATGTAGATTCTAGCTTGGCCGCTGAGGAAAGTTCCAAAGCAGCTGCCCAATCTGCCAAGGAGTTAAACGATGCTTTAACAAACGAAAACGCCAATTTCCCACAACTATCTAAAGAAGTTGCTGAAGACGAGGCTGAAGTGATTCTCCACACAAGTCAAGGAGATATCCGTATCAAACTCTTCCCTAAACTCGCTCCTCTAGCGGTTGAAAACTTCCTCACTCATGCCAAAGAAGGCTACTATAACGGCATTACCTTCCACCGTGTCATCGATGGCTTCATGGTTCAAACTGGAGATCCAAAAGGGGACGGTACAGGTGGTCAGTCCATCTGGCATGACAAGGATAAGACTAAAGACAAGGGAACTGGTTTCAAAAACGAGATTACTCCTTATCTCTATAACATCCGTGGTGCTCTTGCTATGGCTAATACTGGTCAACCAAACACCAATGGCAGCCAGTTCTTCATCAACCAAAACTCTACAGATACCTCTGCTAAACTCCCTACAAGCAAGTATCCAAAGAAAATCATCGAAGCCTATAAAGAAGGGGGAAACCCTAGTCTAGATGGCAAACACCCAGTCTTTGGTCAAGTAATTGACGGTATGGATGTTGTAGATAAAATTGCTAAAGCCGAAAAAGATGAAAAAGACAAGCCAACTACTGCTATTACTATCGACAGCATCGAAGTGGTGAAAGACTACGATTTTAAACTCAATGAAAATCAAAGAGCAAACTAGGAAACTAGCCGCAGGCTGTACTTGAG
>NZ_JVLX01000028.1:0-11095 GCF_001070815.1 Streptococcus pseudopneumoniae
CTCAAAACACTGTTTTGAGGTTGCAGATAGAACTGACGAAGTCAGTAACATATACCTACGACAAGCCGACGCTGACGTGGTTTGAAGAGATTTTTGAAGAGTATTAACGAGGTGGTAGTCCAAGGGCAATGCGGCCGTAGCGACTGATTCGTGTGATTTTCCAAGCAGGCGACCAGGTAACTTCAACCTTGACATCTTCGATACCCTCGATTTGTTTGAGACCTGCCACGATTTCGATAGGCAGGCTTTCGGCACAATCGCAGGCAGTATCGGTGAAGGTCATGACAATCTTGCAGAGACCCGTTTCATCCAGATTGATTTCATAAATCAGTCCTAGATTGTAAACATCCAATTCCACATCTGTATCAAAAACCTTCTCTAGTTTTTCGATAATTTGGTCTTGTAAGGCCAAAGCACGGTCATTGATTTTGATATCCTCTCTCATTACAGTCCCTCCACGTGATAAATATCCTCTATTTTCTCATAATTCTGACAATTTGGCAAGTTTTTGATGAATTTTCTGAAAAATATGATAAAATGAAGAAAATACGGAATCAAGGGGAAGCCTATGGAGCAGATTGGAAAAGTCTTTAGACAATTACGAGAATCAAGAAATATCTCGCTGAGACAAGCAACTGGGGGACAATTTTCGCCGTCTATGTTATCTCGCTTTGAAACAGGTCAGAGTGAGCTTTCGGTGGAAAAGTTTCTATTTGCCCTAGAAAATATATCTGCCAGTGTAGAGGAAATCCTCTTTCTAGCGAGAGGTTTTCAGTATGATACAGATTCTGAGTTGAGAAAAGAAATCATAGATGTCTTGGATCCAAAGAATATAGCTCCTCTTGAAGACTTGTATCGCAGGGAGTATCAAAAGCATGCCCATTCTCAAAACAAACAGAAACATATTCTAAATGCCATTATTATCAAGTCTTATATGAAGAGCATGGATGAAAGGGTAGAGTTAACAGCAGAGGAAGGGAAAGTCCTTCATGATTATTTGTTTTCTACCGAGATCTGGGGAATCTATGAACTCAATTTATTTTCAGTCAGTTCACCATTTCTATCTGTTTCTCTTTTCACTAGGTATGTTAGAGAAATGGTACGTAAATCTGATTTTCTAATGGAAGTGTCTGGCAATCGAAACCTGTTTCACACTATACTATTGAATGGCTTTTTAGCTAGCATTGAGTGTGAAGAATTTACTAATTCCCATTATTTTAAACGTGTTATCAAAGAGCATTTCTACAATGAAAATGAGACCTATTTCCGAATTGTCTATTTGTGGGCAGAAGGTCTCCTTGATAGCAAGCAAGGCAGAGTCAAGGAAGGTCAGAAAAAGATGGAAGATGCTGTCCGTATTTTTGAGATGCTCGGCTGTAACAAATCTGCCGAATATTATAGAAATACGACCGATTGTTGAATATTTGCAAACTAAGAAAATGATTTGAAATTTTAAGCGATAGCACTTTTGACCTCTTTTAGGTCACTAGAGAAGTTCTATCGTTTTTTTTAACTCATTTTTTTGTTGCATATATTCAAAAGTTTTTCCTCTAGAATTTCTAAGTGCTATACTATAGTCATACTTTACATAAGAACTTCGAACAAGAAGGGAGATTACCTATGAAATTATTGTTTAGAAATCACGCTTATCGTCTCTTGACTTTGTCACGATTTTTTAATGCTTTTGGTGCTTCGATTTTCAACCTGGTATTTATCGTCTATGCATCAACCCTGCCACAAGCATCTTTTGCTGTTGCTATGGCGAATATTGTCATGCTTCTTCCGACTCTCTTTACAGTTTTTGTAGGGATTCGGGCAGATTACACGAGGGACAAGGTCAAATGGATGGTCTATAGCGGTTTGTTTCAGGCGGTTTTATTTTTTCTGGCAGCCCTAGTTGTTCAGCAAGCTAGTTTATTTGCCTTTTCTAGCCTGTGTTTGATCAATGTCATTAGTGATGTTATCAGTGATTTTGCAGGTGGCTTGCGCATGCCTCTTATTAAGGAAAAAGTAGCTGAAGATGATCTGATGGAGGCTTATTCTTTTTCCCAGTTCATCACCTATATTTCAGCCATTGGTGGTCAAGCTTTCGGAGTCTGGCTCTTAGGGCTATCGGTCAATAATTTTTCTCTCGTTGCGGGAATCAATGCCTGTTTTTTCCTAGTATCAGCCGTTATCCTCTTTTTAGGAAAAAGCAAATTGAGACTGTCGATTTCATCCGCTGATGGTGAATCACTAAAAAATGAGAAGCTTTCTATCAAAGAGCAGTTCCTAACAATTTACCGAAATTTACGCCTTGTTTTTCTTAAAGGTGGACAGAAAAACTTTGGTTTCATGATCTTTGCTGTCTTGCTTATCAATGCCTTAGGTGGCGCTCTAGGAAGCGTTTATAACATCTTCTTTTTGAGCCATTCTCTCTTGAATTTTTCTTACACAGAGGCACTATTTATCGAGCAAGTCTGTGTTTTATTAGCAATTATCATCAGTAGCCTTACGGGAAATGATTATTTTGGGAAGCAGTCCTTGCCTAGATTGATGATGTGGGTGACATTAGGAGTCAGTCTAGTTGGTCTGGCTAACTTATTCAATCAAGTCGTGCTTGGTTTGCTATTTCTCTGTTCAACTCTGTATGTGTCTGGTAAAGTTCCACCAAAGATTAATGCCATGCTCCTGAAAAATCTAGCTCCAGAGGTTCTAGCTCGTACCAGTAATTTTTTGGGTTTATTGTTTACCTTATCAGTACCTCTTGGTACAGCCTGTTTTTCACTTGTAGCTGTATGGAATATACAGTTGACTTGGATGCTATTTGTTGCTCTCTCCTTGATAGCTATTCTTTTGACAATCCTTAATCTCAAAAATGATATCTAATACTCTTCGAAAATCAAATTCAAACCATGTCAACGTCGCCTTGCCGTACTCAAGTACAGCCTGCGGCTAGTTTCCTAGTTTGCTCTTTGATTTTCATTGAGTATAAATCCTAATTTTTTTCTTACTGTTTTAATCCCCCTATTTATGGTAAAATAAGACTATTAAGTTTAAAGAGGATCCCCTATGAAATTACAAAAACCAAAAGGAACGCAGGATATTTTACCTGCTGAATCTGCCAAATGGCAGTACGTTGAGGGCTTCGCCCGTGAGATTTTCAAGCGCTACAACTATGCAGAAGTGCGCACGCCTATTTTTGAGCATTACGAGGTCATCAGTCGCTCTGTCGGAGATACGACCGATATCGTAACCAAGGAAATGTACGACTTCTATGACAAGGGTGACCGCCATATTACCCTCCGCCCAGAAGGAACAGCGCCCGTTGTCCGTTCCTATGTGGAAAATAAACTCTTCGCCCCAGAAGTGCAAAAGCCAAGTAAGTTCTACTACATGGGCCCTATGTTCCGTTATGAGCGTCCACAGGCAGGGCGCTTGCGCCAATTCCACCAGATTGGTGTTGAGTGTTTTGGATCTAGCAATCCAGCTACCGATGTGGAAACAATCGCGATGGCAGCCCATTTCTTGAAAGAAATCGGCATCCAAGGTGTCAAATTGCACCTTAACACTTTGGGGAATCCTGAGAGCCGTGCGGCCTATCGTCAAGCCTTAATTGACTATTTGACACCGCTCAAGGAGACCTTGTCTAAGGATAGCCAACGTCGTTTGGAGGAAAATCCTCTTCGTGTCTTGGACTCTAAAGAAAAAGAAGACAAGGTAGCAGTAGAGAATGCACCTTCTATCTTGGACTTCCTTGATGAAGAAAGTCAAGCTCATTTTGATGCTGTGCGTCAGATGTTGGAAAATCTTGGAGTAGACTATATCATCGATACCAATATGGTGCGTGGTCTGGACTACTACAATCACACTATTTTCGAGTTTATTACTGAGATTGAGGGCAATGACCTGACAGTCTGTGCGGGTGGTCGTTACGATGGTTTGGTTTCTTACTTTGGAGGCCCTGAAACTGCTGGATTTGGTTTTGGACTTGGTGTAGAGCGCCTGCTTCTCATTCTTGAAAAGCAAGGTGTGGCCCTCCCTATCGAAAACGCCCTAGATGTCTATATAGCAGTCTTGGGTGATGGAGCAAATGTCAAGGCCTTGGAATTAGTACAAGCTCTTCGCCAACAAGGTTTCAAAGCAGAGCGTGATTACCTCAACCGTAAGCTCAAAGCTCAGTTCAAGTCAGCCGATGTTTTTGCGGCTAAGACCCTCATCACTCTAGGCGAGAGCGAAGTCGAAAGCGGACAAGTGATAGTCAAGAACAACCAAACCCGAGAAGAAGTGCAAGTGTCACTTGAGGCAATCAGCCAAAACTTCTCAGAAATCTTTGAAAAACTAGGATTTTATACTCAATGAAAATCAAAGAGCAAACTAGGAAGCTAGCCGCAGGCTGTACTTGAGTACGGCAAGGTGAAGCTGACGTGGTTTGAATTTGATTTTCGAAGAGTATTAATGATAGATAAACTGGTCAGGATCTTACTCCTGACCGTTTTCTTTTGCAAAATGACAAAAATCATAAACTTTTTGACAAATATGCTTGTCAAAAAGAAAAAGATGTGTTACAATGTAAGCAAGTTAAGAGAAAAGGAGAAAGGAATGCTTAAAAATCGTTTAAAAGAGCTTCGAGCTCGCGATGGTCTCAACCAAACCGAACTAGCCAAGCTGGCAGGGGTTTCCAGGCAAACCATCAGTATATTAGAACGGGATGAGTACACCCCATCCATTATCATTGCCCTGAAAATATCTCAGATTTTCAACGAAACAGTCGAATCGGTATTTCGCTTGGAGGAGGATGAGTGATGAACAAGTATAAAGTGGTTTATTATGTAGTTGTCGCAGCTCTATTCGTCAGCGTATTTCTACTGATTGGGATAGACTTAGGTTGGTTTAGTCCCTATCAAAGTGACCAATTTATTTGGGCCTACTTTGCTCTTATCCCAGTAATTGACTGGATTGAAAAGAAATCCCAAAATTTAGCAAGTGAAAAAGGAGAATGAATATGAAAAAGAATAAGAAAGGTGGCTTGTTATTTTTAATGTCTATTGTCTTGGGAGGTTTCTTGTACATATTTGTAGATATGTTGAAGGCTGGTGCCGAATCCCACGGAATTATGTTAGATGTAAAAATCTTGATACCATGGATATCAGCTATTTGTTTACTGATAGGTTTCATTAGCATTCTTTTGACGTTCAATTTCTTAAAGAAAAGCAGAAAATTTCACTCCTTGTATCAAGAGGAAATGGATGATGATCTGAATGAAACCTATTATGTGCAGATGTATCGGAATCTCGAGTTTGGAACTATTGCTTTTAATAGTGCAAGCGTAGCGATTTTATTGGCTCTCTTCATTTCAGGAAGTGAAGTAATTGTACTCGATATAAGCCATATAACCTTATCCCTTTCCTTTTTGGGGTTAGTGTTAGTTTTAAATGCTCAAAAATATCTTTTTAAGACCATTGCTATTGTTCGTCAGTTTGATTTGGCATTTTTCTCTACACCAAAGGATGTCATGGACTTTATCAATTCTTACGATGAAGGGGAGCGCCAGGCTAATTTGGAACAGAGTTTTCGGATTTTATTCCAATTACATCAGTATGTCTTGCCAACCTTGTACTTTCTGATTGCTCTCTTTTCCTTACTGACAGGAGAGATTCAGCTACTAGCTTTCGTACTTGTCGGAGCCATCCATGTTTATATCAATGTGATGCAGTTACCTATGGTAAAACGCTATTTCAAATAAAGGAGTTTCTATGATTCGTGTTGAAAATGTAAGCAAAAGTTTTGGGAGCAAAAAAGCTCTTCATCAGATTTCTTTTGAGATTAAGGAGGGTGAAATCTTTGGTTTTCTTGGCCCTTCTGGCTCAGGTAAAACAACCATGATCAATGTCTTAACAGGACAGTTGGCTGCAGATCAAGGTAAAACAGTTTTGTTAGGCAAGAATTCTCAAGATTTAACCTCAAATGATTTGGAACAAATTGGTATTGTTAGTGATGGCAGTGGTTTTTATGAAAAGATGAGTCTTTATAAAAATCTTCTCATCTATGCTAAGTTATATGGCCTCAAGGCAGATAGAGTAGTTCAGGTGCTTCAACAGGTTGGATTGGCAGATGCTAAAGATATTATTGCAGAAAAGTTATCTACTGGAATGAAACAACGAATGTTCTTGGCTCGTGCCCTTCTGAATGCTCCTAAGATTCTCTTTCTAGATGAGCCAACCAGTGGCTTAGACCCTACAACATCTAAGATGATTCATACCCTACTTCAAGAATTAAAGCAGGCGGGGACAACTATCTTTCTGACCACGCATGATATGAATGAAGCAACTCTGCTTTGTGATCGCTTATCTCTTTTGAATAAGGGTAACCTAATAGAGTATGGAAGTCCGCAAGATATCATCCAGAAGTACCATGTGGATAAGAAAGTACGTGTGGTTTATAACGACGGACGAGAACAGATAGTTCCATTTGATGAATTACCACATTTAGACACGACAGATTTGATGGTGGTTCACTCTTGTGAGCCAACTTTAGAAGAAATCTTTATCAGATTGACAGGAGAAAAGTTAGATGTTTAGAAAATTAAATGCCCTACTATGGTTAAGATTACAAGTTCTTATCAGCAATTCAACTTTGTTGGCGACTCTATTGTTGCCTTTTGGACTGGCTGTTCTATATAATGAGTTCTTAAACAAGAGTGGAGAATTGAGTACGTATTTCCTTTCTATGAGTTTGACGATGGTCTTGAGCATGGGAAGTGGTTATATGGTATCGATTATGATGGCAGAAGATAAGGAAAAGCGCAATCTTAAATCACTCATCCTAAGTGGTGTGACAGCAACAGAATATACTTTCAGTATGCTCATTCTCCCTCTGTTGATTATGTTGCTTGGAATGATTTTACTACCAATCTATTTTAAAGTGGATGTATCAGGTTACTTATTGGCCTATGTTATCTATTTGGTCTTAGCAGCTATTAGTGTTATTTTTCTCAACCTTCTAATCGGTGCAGTGTCAGATACTCAGTCTAAAGCGCAAGTTTATAGTATGTTTCCTGTGTTTATCGTCTCTTTTTTACCCATGATTGCTCTTCAAAATGATACGGTTCAGAAAGTGTTGGATTACTCTTTTATTGGTCCAATTGTAAATCTTTTAAATAAAAAAGGTGGGGAAATATCTTTTTCTAATATTGGTATGTTACTTGCCTGGGTACTTGTGTTAGGAATAGCGAACCTCTTTGTATTGAAAAATAGCTATAAAGCAAGATAGGAGATTTATATGAAACTACTTAAAAACCTCGGCTGGTTTCTTCTAGCCATTCTATCTTTTCTGGTTATCTATGGGACCGTTCAAAGTGGGGCTGTAGAAGCTTTGAAACTGGGCGCTTCGCCCTATGCTACTACCTTGCTTTATGTGGCCTTGGCTGGAGTATATGTGTACGTCATTTATAAATGGTACCAGAAAGCTCCTGTTCATATTGAGAAGAGTGGCTTTAACCGATTTATTTGGCTCCCTGCCTTGGTTTGGTTCTTATCTCTGGTTGTCCAGTTTTTCTTGCCAAATGATCCTTCAGTAAATCAACAAACAGCGATAGACTTGACCTTGTCTCAACCCCTTTTCTCATTCTTTGCGGTCGTTATTTTTGCTCCTTTGACGGAAGAGCTTATCTTTAGAGGGATGTTGGCACGCTATCTCTTTCCTAAGCAGGACAATAGTAAACAAACTCTGCTTTTCCTTCTGGTAACAAGTGTTCTATTTGCCTTGATTCATTTCCCAGGAACTTTGCAACAGTTTTTGGTTTATGCTAGTCTAGGATTGAGTTTGGGGCTGGCTTATGTAAGTCGAAAAGGTCTTCTTTACAGCATTTCTCTTCACGCTTTGAATAATTTAGTGAGCTTTTTGATGATTCTCATGCTATAATAGAGTCAGGAGGTCACATGAAACGAGTAATTTTATTAGCAGTGATTCAAGCAGTCGTTCTATTTTTCATCATTGGAGCGCTAGCTTATGCCTTTAAGGGCGATTTCTTCTATAACTATCTAGCAGTCGTCTTTGCCCCTATTGCAGGTGTCTTGCGCTTTGGGACAGCTTACACAACGGAAATTGTCTTGCCTCGAAAGGCAGCCGAAATTGCTGAAAAGCGTAAAGCAGGCAACAATTCAAAATAAAAGAGTCCGATGAACTTCATCGGATTTTTGTATGGGCGTCAATTTTTAGAGTCTTCACTTGATTTTTAAAGACTGGCAAACTTTTCTGATGATTTTCATGAAGAGCCTGCGCTTTTATGGTAAAATAGTAACAGAATAAAAGAGGAGAGAAACAATGAAACGTAGTATGTATGCTGGTCGTGTTCGTGAGGAACACATCGGACAAGAAATAACCTTGAAAGGATGGGTTGGCCGTCGTCGTGACCTTGGTGGTTTGATCTTTATCGATCTTCGTGACCGTGAAGGAATCATGCAGTTGGTTATCAACCCTGAAAAAGTATCTGCAGAGGTTATGGAAACAGCTGAAAGCCTTCGTAGCGAATTTGTTATCGAGGTGACTGGACAGGTCGCTGCGCGTGAGCAAGCCAATGATAAGTTGCCAACTGGTGCAGTTGAGTTAAACGTGACAGCCTTGACAGTGTTGAATACAGCTAAGACAACCCCATTTGAGATTAAGGATGGCATTGAGGCTAATGACGATACGCGTTTGCGTTACCGTTACCTTGACCTTCGTCGTCCAGAAATGTTGGAAAATCTTAAACTTCGTGCTAAGGTGACCCACTCTATCCGCAACTACTTGGATGAGTTGGAGTTTATCGACGTGGAGACACCATTCCTTTCTAAGTCAACGCCAGAAGGGGCGCGTGACTACTTGGTGCCATCTCGTGTTAATAAAGGGCATTTTTACGCGCTTCCTCAAAGTCCGCAAATCACTAAGCAGTTATTGATGAATGCTGGTTTTGACCGTTACTACCAAATCGTTAAATGTTTCCGTGATGAGGACTTGCGTGGAGATCGCCAACCTGAGTTTACCCAGGTTGACTTGGAAACGTCTTTCCTTACTGAGCAAGAAATCCAAGATATCACAGAAGGTTTGATTGCGCGTGTGATGAAGGAAACAAAAGGCATTGAAGTCACTCTGCCTTTCCCACGTATGAAGTATGATGACGCTATGGCTCTTTATGGTTCTGATAAGCCTGACACTCGTTTTGATATGTTGCTTCAGGACTTGACAGAAGTGGTCAAAGGTGTTGACTTCAAAGTCTTTTCAGAAGCACCTGCTGTAAAAGCCATTGTGGTCAAAGGCGCTGCGGACAACTATTCACGTAAAGACATCGATAAGATGACTGAAGTAGCCAAGCAGTACGGTGCCAAAGGTCTTGCTTGGGTCAAGGTAGTTGATGGAGAATTAAACGGACCAGTTGCCAAGTTCTTGACAGGCATCCAAGCAGAATTGACAACAGCGCTTGCTCTTGAAGATAAGGACCTCGTTCTCTTTGTGGCAGATATGCTTGAAGTGGCCAATGCAACTCTTGGTGCCCTTCGTGGACGTATTGCCAAAGAGCTTGGCTTGATTGACAACGATAAATTCAACTTCCTTTGGGTGGTTGACTGGCCAATGTTTGAGTGGTCTGAAGAAGAAGGACGCTACATGAGCGCCCACCATCCATTTACTCTTCCACAGGAAGAAACAGCTCACGAATTAGAAGGTGATTTGGCGAAGGTTCGTGCCATTGCTTACGATATTGTCTTGAACGGTTATGAGCTTGGTGGTGGTAGCCTTCGTATCAACCAAAAAGACCTTCAAGAACGCATGTTCAAGGCTCTTGGTTTCTCAGCTGAAGAAGCAAATGACCAGTTTGGCTTCCTTCTTGAAGCCATGGACTATGGTTTCCCACCACACGGTGGCTTGGCTATCGGGCTTGACCGATTTGTCATGCTTTTAGCAGGGGAAGAAAATATCCGTGAAGTTATTGCCTTTCCTAAGAACAACAAGGCAACTGACCCAATGACACAAGCTCCTTCAACAGTAGCTCTCAAACAACTAGAGGAACTCAGCTTACAAATAGAAGAAGATGAAACAAGCAAAACGAATTAAGCGGTGGCGCTATTATCTGCGCCGCTTTGCTTATCAGATAAAAATTTTACGTGTCTTACAAAGCATCTCTCGGGAAAAATATGATGAGAAGATTTCGGCCTCTCTGGTCTATGGTTTTTTATCAGCAGTAGCGGTCAATTTCTTTTTCCAACCAGGGCATGTGTATTCGAGTGGTGCGACAGGTCTGGCACAGATTATCTCTGCCTTGAGTAATCATTGGTTTGGTTTTCATATCCCGATTTCGCTAACCTTCTACGCCATTAATTTTCCTTTGATGGTCTTGGCTTGGTATCAGATTGGCCATAAGTTCACCGTCTTTACCTTTATCACAGTATCCATGAGTTCCTTCTTTATCCAGTTTGTCCCTGTGGCGACCTTGACGGAGGATCCGATTATCAATGCCCTTTTTGGGGGTGTTGTCATGGGCTTGGGGATTGGTTTCGCTCTTCGAAACAACATCTCCAGTGGAGGTACAGATATTGTCAGCCTGACCATTCGCAAGAAAACGGGTAAGAATGTCGGTAGTATTTCTTTCTTGGTAAATGGGACCATCATGCTGATAGCCGGTTTGACCTTTGGTTGGAAATACGCTCTCTACTCTATGATTACCATCTTTGTCTCTAGCCGTGTAACAGACGCTGTCTTTACCAAGCAAAAACGGATGCAGGCTATGATTGTGACCAATCATCCAGACAAGGTAATTGAAAAAATCCATAAAAAATTGCACCGCGGAGCAACTATGATCCACGATGCAGAAGGAACCTATAATCACGAGAAAAAGGCAGTTTTAATCACTGTCATTACACGTGCAGAGTTTAATGAATTTAAACTCATTATGAAACAAGTCGATCCAAGTGCCTTTGTATCGGTATCGGAGAATGTTCATATTCTGGGACGATTCGTTGAAACAGATAATTAATACTCTTCGAAAATCTCTTCAAACCGCGTCAGCTTTATCTGCAACCTCAAAGCTGTGCTTTGAGCAACCTGCGGCTAGCTTCCTAGTTTGCTCTTTGATTTTCATTGA
>NZ_JVLX01000029.1:0-1419 GCF_001070815.1 Streptococcus pseudopneumoniae
AAACCTGCAATATCTTTCATTTTATCAAAGTTATAAAATACATTTACTTTGACCTTTTGAGGAGCTGGCTGTTCTAGACTTCTACGATTTCTGCTAGCGCGTGGTTGAACTGCTGGAGCCATTCTGAAACCTGAAGTTCCTGTAGCCTCCTTAGTGAATGTGACAACGTAGTTATAATTTTTCACAGTAGTATCTTGTTCAAAAATAATGTCATTTTTCACATAATACCCTCTAGCAGCTAGGTCTTTTATCTTGGCTTGAATTTTTTCTTTTACTAATTCTTTTGCCTGTGCTTCACTCGTTCCAGCAGGAATTGTAACAGTGTTATCTTCTCCTGGGTCAGATAGGAAACCATGAATATCTGGCATTCCAGCGAAGTTATAGCTAATATTTACAGTTCCATCTGGTTCTGATGTTGAACGTGCTACTCTTCTTGCTCTTGCTTGAACTGATGGAGCATTTCTAAAACTTGAAGCCCCTTCTGAAGTTGAAGAAGGTTGTGTTGGAGATGCTACTGCTGATCTGGAAGTCCCACTTGCACCATGACCAATCGCTGTGCTTCCATTGTCAATAGTAGTTCCACCAGGACCATTATTGGTCAAGCCTTCTCTACCATAATTCGGACTTGAAACTTCTTCACCTGGAACATCCAATGCATTGATTTCATTTTGATATTTTTCTGTAACAGTAGCTACTTCTTCATCGTCTTTTGCTTTGTTAATTTCTTCTATTGCTTTATCTTGTAACGTCTTTAATGCTTCTTTTAATCTTGCCTTTTCATCTGCATCAGTAACTTTTTCAATCGCATCTGCTTTTATTTTAACAACTTCACCGATATTATCATCTATGCTCTCCTTTTTAGCTGACTTCAAGGTTTCTTCCTTCTTAAGTTCTTCTTCTGATTTTGGCTCTGAAGTTGATGCTTCTGGAGTCGGAGTTGATGTTGCTGCAGTCCCTGAATCATTTGTAGCTTCAGCAGATGGAGTATTTGAAGATTCTGCAGTTGTTTCAGATTTACCTGATTCTCCAGCTGGCTGTGTAGCAGAATTAGACTCGCCTGATGTGACCGGTGCTTCTTCACTTGGGGTTACCGGTGACGATGTTGAATCACTTGGTTGGGTAGCTGTTGAATCACCTGTAGGAGTTGCAGATGGTGTTCCAGACTCTTCTGAATGATTACCTGTTGATGGAGATTCAACCGAAGAAGCTGATTCATCGTCTTTCGGTGCTGAAGCCACTGGTTCTTCCGCTTTTGGTGTTGTTCCTGATGGCTCGTCCGCTTTCGGTGTTGTTCCTGATGGCTCGTCCACTTTCGGTGCTGAATCCTCTGAATCTTCTACTTTCGATGTTGAAGCCGCTGGTTCTTCTGCTTTCGGCGCTGGTGTCGATGGCTCTTCCACTTTTGGCGCTGGTGTCGAT
>NZ_JVLX01000030.1:0-207 GCF_001070815.1 Streptococcus pseudopneumoniae
GAGAGCATCTGGATTAGCAACTACAGTTTTGTCCGCTGGTTTAACGATGTCGTTGCCTGCGTTTGGTTTAGTTGCGTCTTCTGGTGATTTAACTAAGTCTGTCGCTGGAATGACCGCTGTCTTACCTTCTGGTGTTGTGACTGTAGCGTTACCTTTATCGTCCACTACTACAGTTGAACCTGGGTTGACTGCTTTAACCTTATCTTC
>NZ_JVLX01000030.1:307-493 GCF_001070815.1 Streptococcus pseudopneumoniae
CCTGCATTTGGTTTAGCTGCATCCGCTGCTGACTTAGTCAAGTCTGTTGCTGGGATGACCGCTGTCTTACCTGCTGGAGTTGTAACTGTCGCGTTTCCTTTATCGTCCACTACTACAGTTGAACCTGGATTTACTGCTTTAACCTTATCTTCAATCGCTTTCTTCTCAGCGTCTGTAAGTTTGTCT
>NZ_JVLX01000031.1:0-975 GCF_001070815.1 Streptococcus pseudopneumoniae
CGCTTTCTTCTCAGCGTCTGTAAGTTTGTCTGGGTTAGCTACTACAGTTTTGTCAGCGGGTTTAACGATGTCGTTGCCTGCATTTGGTTTAGCTGCGTCTGCTGCTGATTTTGTTAAGTCAGAAGCTGGGATAACCGCTGTCTTACCTTCTGGTGTTGTGACTGTCGCATTGCCTTTATCGTCCACTACTACAGTTGAACCTGGGTTGACTGCTTTAACCTTATCTTCAATCGCTTTCTTCTCAGCGTCTGTAAGTTTGTCTGGATTAGCAACTACAGTTTTGTCCGCTGGTTTAACGATGTCGTTGCCTGCATTTGGTTTAGCTACATCTGCTTCTGACTTAGTCAAGTCTGTTGCTGGGATAACAGCTGTCTTACCTGCTGGAGTTGTAACTGTCGCATTGCCTTTATCGTCTACTACTACAGTTGAACCTGGGTTGACTGCTTTAACCTTATCTTCGATGGCTTTCTTCTCAGCGTCTGTAAGTTTATCTGGGTTAGCTACTACAGTTTTGTCCGCTGGTTTAACGATGTCATCACCTGCGTTTGGTTTAGCTGCGTCTGCTGCTGACTTAGTCAAGTCTGACGCTGGGATAACCGCTGTTTTTCCTTCTGGAGTTGTGACTGTTGCATTGCCTTTATCGTCCACGACTACAGTTGAACCTGGATTTACAGCTTTAACCTTATCTTCAATCGCTTTCTTCTCAGCGTCTGTAAGTTTGTCTGGGTTAGCTACTACAGTTTTGTCCGCTGGTTTAACGATGTCGTTGCCTGCATTTGGTTTAGTTGCGTCTTCTGGTGATTTAACTAAGTCTGTCGCTGGAATTACCGCTGTCTTACCTTCTGGTGTTGTGACTGTCGCGTTACCTTTATCGTCCACTACTACAGTTGAACCTGGGTTGACTTCTTTAACCTTATCTTTGATGGCTTTCTTCTCAGCGTCTGTAAGTTTGTCTGGGTTAGCTACTACAGTTTT
>NZ_JVLX01000032.1:0-63337 GCF_001070815.1 Streptococcus pseudopneumoniae
TTGAGTACGGCAAGGCGAAGCTGACGTGGTTTGAATTTGATTTTCGAAGAGTATAAGCACAAGAAAACTCAGACCGATTCGTCTGAGTTTTTTTATGATCTTAAGTTTTCGAGATAGCGCTGGGCTGTCTCTAAGTTAAAGGTTTTATCTGCGATAAGTCGCTCAACCAGAGGAGCAACCTCGGATTCACTGGCACCTGCAAGGAGAGCTAGGGATTTGGCCTGCAATTTCATGTGGCCTTGCTGGATCCCTGTACTCACCAAGGCTTTGAGGGCCGCAAAGTTTTGGGCGAGACCGATAGACACGATAATCTGAGCTAATTCTTTAGCAGATGGATTTCCCAGCAGTTCATGATTGAGGGCTACACGAGGGTTGAGACCGATAGAGCCACCCTTTGTCGCTACAGGCATAGGCAGGGTCATCTCACCGACCAATTCTTCTCTCTCAACGTCCAGTGTCCATTGACTAAGACCTTGATAGTGTCCTTCTCTACTAGCAAAGGCATGAGCTCCTGCCTCAATAGCACGCCAGTCATTACCAGTTGCAATCAAAACAGCATCAATACCATTAAAAATCCCTTTATTGTGGGTAGCAGCTCGATAAGGATCAGCCTGCGCAAATTGGCTAGCCAAAGCCATTCTCTCCGCAATTTCTCGTCCTTGATCCTTTTGGCGGCTCAAGTAACGAAAGGCGATGCGACAGCTTGCAGTCACCAGAGAATCGGTCGCATAGTTGGACAGGATCCCCATAAGACTCTGTCCCTGACCGAGTTCTTCTAAGACTGGTTTCAAGGCTTCCAGCATGGTGTTGAGCATATTGGCACCCATGGCTTCCTGGGTATCAACATGGAGATAAATAACAAGGAAATCTGTCTCGCCTTTAATCTGCTCTATATGCAAATCACGTGCCCCGCCTCCACGTTTAACGATAGAAGGATAGGCTTGATTGGCAAGCTCCAAGAGTTCCGCTTTCTTGCTGATAATTTTCTCTTGCGCTAGCTCTGGATCAGCAACTTGATAAAGGGCTACTTGCCCAATCATTTGGCGCTGATGGACTTGAGCAGTAAAACCGCCTGCACGCTTGATGATTTTACTGGCATAGCTGGCCGCAGCAACCACAGACGGTTCTTCTGTCACATAGGGAACTGTGTAGTTCTGACCGTTGATGAGGACCTCTGGAACCAGTGAATAAGGTAGAGAAAAAGTCCCCACTACATTCTCACTTAGCTGGTCTGCGACAGTCACACTCATCTGTTCATCCTGCTCCAAACTAGTTTGCTTCTCAGGACTAAGGAGCGCCTGAGCTTTTAACAGCTCAAGGCGCTCATGGTATGATTTTTTAGAAAATCCATTCCAACTTATCTTCATTATTTTTCAACCTTGCTATAACGGCGTTGGTGGTCCACAATTTCAACCAAGGCATAGTCTTGATTTTCATAGCCAGCAAACTGGGCAGAATTTGTTCCATCCAAGTCTACTTCCTCAAAGAAGACTTTTTCATAGTCTGCAACAGATAGGGCAGTTCGTTGGTTGAGCTTGTTCAAGCGGTCTTTATCCAGATAAGCTTCATATCCTTCAACCAATTCACCACTGAAGAACTCAGCCACAGCACCACTTCCGTAACTATAAAGGGCAATTTTATCCCCAGCCTTCAAGCTATCTGTATTTTCCAAGAGAGACAAAAGTCCAAGGAAGAGGGAACCAGTGTAGATATTCCCCACCTTTTGACTGTAGAGAATAGACTGGTCAAAGTGGTTTTGCAAGAGGTCTTTTTTCTCTTGAGGCAGGCTCTTATCCATGATTTTTTTCAAGCCTTTTAGCGCTAATTTAGGATAAGGCAAGTGGAAGCAAACAGCTGCAAAATCATCCAAAGTAAGCTGGTAGCGTTTTTGGTATTCAAGCCAAGTCGTTTTCAAACTATCCAAATATTGTTGGGTAGAATAAACACCATTTACATAAGGCGTTGTCGAGTAATTTGGACGCCAGAAATCCATAATGTCACGGGTCTGAGCTACATTGTCATTATTAAAGGCCATAATTCGTGGATTTTGTGTAATCAACATAGCCACACTTCCGGCACCCTGAGTGGGTTCTCCCGGAGTTTCAATACCGTATTTGGCAATATCACTTGCAATGACCAAGACCTTGGACTCTGGAGAATTTTCCACATGCAATTTGGCATAATGAAGGGCAGCTGTCGCTCCATAGCAAGCTTCTTTAATCTCGAAACTACGAGCAAAGGGCTGGATGCCCAGCAAACCATGCACAAAGACGG
Organism: Streptococcus pseudopneumoniae; assembly: GCF_001070815.1. Taxonomy (GTDB): domain Bacteria; phylum Bacillota; class Bacilli; order Lactobacillales; family Streptococcaceae; genus Streptococcus; species Streptococcus pseudopneumoniae_P. The sequence goes on from NZ_JVLX01000032.1 coordinate 2,275, forward strand.
CCGCAGCTTTACTCTGGTCAATTCCTGACTCGGTCGCCACAATGACCATGTCAATTTCTGCTCTTTCTTGCTCAGTTAAAATAGAGTCACTAGCACTGGCCGCCAAGGTCACGATATCCTCAGTTAGGGGTGCAATACTCAATTCCTTGAGCAAGAGTCCTTTGCTTAATTTTTCAGGGTCAATTCCCCTCGCTTCTGCTAAGTCTTGTAATTTCAAGACATATTGACTGGTTGCAAAACCAATCTTATCAATACCGATTGTCATATTTACCTCTGTTTTATCATTCATTGTAAAAAATCGTTCTATACTATTTTATCACAAATGGCAGTAAAAGAGAGAAAAAAGACTTGATTCACCAAATCAAGTCGCTTATCAATCTAACTATTATGCTGCTTTCTTAAGTAGGAATAGAGTCTAAGAATTACTGTTCCACTAGCCATGCCAATGGAAATCACCAAAGCTAGCATAACAACTAAGGTTGCACTGGCAATAGCATGACTATAATCTCCTGTCACAAAAAAGGCAGTTGTCCGATAGGAAAGATAACCCGGAACCAGAGGTGCCAAGATGGCCAAGATAAAGACCACAGCAGGAGTCTTATAAAGAATACTCAAAATCTGGCTGACACAAGAACCAATAATGGCCGCAATGAAGGTGGCTACAATGACATTGGTTGGTTCCTTGAGCAAGAGATAGATTAGCCAGACAGCCATGCCCAAAATTCCTCCAGGTAAGAGCATAGAGCGTTGCACATTGAGTACGATTAAAAAAGTGATAATGGCAAGAAGACTTGCCACTGCTTGTAATAAAAAGGTTGTTAGTGTCATATTAGTTCATCAATACCAAGGCGACAGAAGTTCCCGCCCCTAAAGCAAGGGTAATGAGTAGGGATTCAAACATCTTACTCATACCAGAGTTTATGTGGTTGGTCATAATATCACGAACCGCATTGGTCAAAGCAATACCTGGTACAAAAGGCATGACCGCACCAGCTATAATTAAATCAGCTGTTGAAGGAAAACCTGTGTAGCGAGCCCAAAATTGGGCAATCATCCCAAAGACAAAGGCTCCAGCAAAGGCTGTCACAAAGGGAATTCGGATAAACTTCTCCACATAGAGAGAAAAGGCAAAACCAAATAAGGTCGCCACTCCTGCCCCAAGTGCGTCGTAGATATTTCCACTAAACATAATTGAAAAGAAAGGAGCACTAAAGGTCGCAGCCAGAGTTACCTGCAACTTGGTATAGGGAAGGGGTTGGGCTTGCAAGGCTGTCAATTGCTTGAAGGCTGTCTCTAAATCAAGCTTTCCACCTACCAACTGACGAGAAATCTGGTTGACATCGCAGACTTTTTCGATGTTATAAGAAGAGGAAGTCACGCGCTTCATGCGCGAAATATTGGTATTTTCAATGGAGAAAAAGATAGCGGCAGGCATGGCAAGAACATTGCAATCCACAATCCCCTGCGAATGCGCAATACGGATCATAGTATCTTCTACACGATGAATCTCTGAACCACTTTTTAAGAGAATGGTCCCTGCTAGCATAATCACATCGATGACGGCATTTAATTCTTTTGACTCTTCCATGCTTTCCTCCTTTTATCAACTCCCTCTATTCTATCACAAATCTGGAGTCAAAAAAAATCTTTGCCACGAAATCATGACAAAGATTCTAGTATCACTATGGATTGTCTCGGGAAGTATCTCCTCGTTGTGAATTGCCTTGCGGATTTCCCTGTGTTGGAGTGGATTCTGCATCCCCTTGTTCGTTAGGTTTCCGAGAAGAACTTGAGGACGAAGAAGAGGATGAGGATGAAGAAGTTGAAGAAGAATGAGTTTGTTTCGCTTTATAAATAGAAATTTTAACACGAGTAGTACTCAAATCTACTTTTTCGCCTGCTTTTGGACTTTGCTCTACAACAGTCCCCTCAGCTGTTCCTTCAGGAGCTGTAGACACTTCTACAACTTCGATATTGGCTTTTTTAACTTCATATATCTGTGTAAGATTATTGACTGCAAATTCTCGGCTAGAACCAATATAACTTGGCATTGAAATAGAATTTACTTTTTTAGCAACGGTCAGAACTATTTGAGTTGCCTTGCTAAGATCGTAGGTTGTTCCCTCCGGCAAACTTTGTTTCATGATTGTACCAGCTTCGATTTCGTTGGATTCTTCTTCCTCAATCTTAATTAGATTTTCTGGAACCTTCTTTCCTTTCAACTCTGCCACTACATCACTAGATTTTCTTCCAAGATAATTTCCGAGTTGGAAGGATTGCTGACCAGAAGATACAATCAAATTAATTTTTGTTCCTTCTTTACGTGTTTTACCAGCTTCAGGGTCTGTACGAATAACCCGACCTTCTTCAACCTTATCACTGGCCTCTGATTTTTCTTCACCAACCTCAAAATTGGCTTTTTTTAGAGCCTCTTTAGCCTCTGCAACCGTCTGACCTGCCACATTTGGAATAGCAATGGTAGCGGGCGTTCTATATAAAATCCATACCAAGGATGCCACAACCAACAAGAAGGTCGCAAATAAAATTAGATAACGTGCTTTCATGCGACGGCGTTTGGTTGGCTTTGGACTAGGTACCGTTTTTTCTGTCTGATGAGGCTGGGGCTTAGGTTGAGGTCTTCCCTCTTGTACCGGAGCTTTAGGAATAGAAGTCAAGGTACTTTGTGGAACTTTAGGAAGAGTCTTGGTATCCGCCTTAGTCGCATCGTCAAAGACTAGCTTTGGTTCATTACGACGATTATAAGACAAACTACTAGACAAATCCACATACATTTCAGCGACTGATTTGTAGCGATCTGTCAATTTCTTGGCAGTTGCCTTGATAACAACATTTTCTAAAGCCTGAGGCACAGATGGATTTTCAGCTATAACCGATGGCAATGGTTTCTGGAAATGCTGGAGGGCAATAGTCACCGCACTATCCCCATCGTAAGGAATATGACCTGTCAGCATCTCATAGAAGATAATCCCCATAGCATAGATATCACTCTGCACAGTTGCTTTAGAACCACGCGCCTGCTCTGGAGACAAATAATGAACGGAACCTAGCATTGAGTTGGTCTGAGTCAGACTCGTCTCTGCAAAGGCTACTGCAATCCCAAAGTCTGTAACTTTGGCAGTCCCATCTGGTGTCAAAAGGATATTTTGCGGTTTCAAATCCCTGTGAACAATTCCTCGAGTATGGGCTAAGCGCATAGCCAAGAGGATTTGTCCCATGATTCGAATCGCTTCTTCATTTGAAAGAGGGTGATGTTCCTTGATATAGCGTTTGAGGTCTAATCCAGCAACATATTCCATTGCGAGATACTGTTGTCCCTCTTCTTCACCGATATCTGTAATCCGAACGATATGAGGATGGTCCAGATCCGCCATGGCTCTCGCTTCCCGCTGAAAACGAGCCACTGCAATAGGATCTGTTTGGTAGTTGGTCCTCAGGACCTTCACTGCCACTTCTTCACCGTCCAAAATCAAATCCTTGGCCAAATAGACATCTGCCATGCCTCCTCGACCAATTTGTTTGATAATTCGATACCGCCCGGCAAAAATCTTGCCGATTTGGATCATTCTCTTGCCTCCTCATTAACAGCAATAAGGGCAACTGTGATATTGTCTAAACCACCTGCATTGTTTGCAAAACGAATCAAGGTTGCTGCCTTATCTGCCAAAGAAATATCGCTGGTTACAATATCAGAAATCTCACTGCCTGAAATCATATTTGTCAAGCCATCACTATTGAGTAAGAGATAGTCTCCCGGCTCAAGGGTAATCATTCCAAAATCAGGCTGAATTTCGTCTTTTTGACCAATAGATTGAGTAATAATATTTTTCTGTGGATGGCTAGCAGCTTCTTCAGGTGTCAATTGACCAGCCTTAAGCAATTCATTGACTAAAGAATGGTCGCTCGTTAACTGGTGGTATTCTTCTCCACGAATCAAACCGATACGAGAATCTCCGATGTGAGCATAAATAGCCTGATTATCAATAATGGCTACAGCCTCAAGGGTTGTTCCCATTCCTTTATAGGCTTCATTTTGTCCCAATTGGTTAATCCTTTGATTTTCAATCTCAAGGTTATTAGCAAACCATTCACGTACTTCATTAACTGTATCGATTTGAGTATCTACCCAAGCTACACCTAGGTCTGTTACCGCCATCTCACTAGCGATATTCCCTGCGCGATGACCTCCCATACCATCAGCTAGGATAATCATGGTACGTCCAGCTCTATTGACATAGTGGTTGACATAGTCTTGGTTATTTGTTCGTTTCTGACCAACATCTGTTAATAATGAAATTTCCATGTGTTAGTTCCTTCCTAATCCGATATCTTACGAAATTGACTGATGAAGAATCCATCACTTCCATACAATTCAGGTGTAATGAGAATACAACCATCTTTCACGATATCCTTACATTCATGTTCTAGTTTTACCTGCTCAAAGTCGGGATGACTTTCTAAAAATGCCTGAACGACTTGAAAGTTCTCCTCTGAGACAATAGTACAGGTACTATAAGTTATTATACCACCTTTGCGTAGTGTTTGACAAACACTACCTAATATTTCTAGCTGAATTTCCTGTAAGGACGCGAAATCTGCCGTTTCTTTGTTGTATTTGATATCTGGTTTGCGACGCAGAAGACCGATTCCTGAACAAGGAGCATCCACCAAAATCTTATCAAATGAATTCTGACCAAAAAACTCATGCACCTTTCTGGCATCCAATTTTTTCGTTTGAACTCGTTCTGCAACCCCTAGACGTTGGGCATTTTCTTGGATTAAGTCCAACTTGTGGTCATATAAATCCAGAGCAATTACCTGACCTGTCGTGAGATAAGAGGCTATATGAGCTGTTTTTCCACCTGGAGCTGCACAAGCATCTAGAACCTGCTCATCACCTTGTAAATCAAGCGTCGGAGCAACAAGCTGACTGGACTCGTCTTGGATGGTAATGGCTCCCTCTGAAAATAGGTCATATCCCGCAAAGTGGCCTTGCTCCTTCACAAGACCAGAGGGAGACAAGGATGAATCACTGGCCTCCAACAAGACTTGGATTTCTTCTTTTCGACTTAAATCAGTCACGCGGATGCTGGCCTTATTGCGCACCAAAAGACTTTCAAAAATAGCTTGCGCTCGCTCTTCGCCGTATTCTTCCTTAAGTTTAGACACAAGCCAAACTGGGAGAGAATAGGCAACGGAATCACGCTTGTTTTTTCGCTTGATGCTAGCAATATCTGGCCAGCCTTCACGCAAGATACGGCGAAGGACAGCGTTGACCAATTTTTCACTGCCTTTTTTACGGACTTTGGCCAATTCTACTGCTTCATTGACCACAGCATGGTCTGGAATCTTGTCCAAATAGCGGAGTTGGTAGGCACTCATGAGGAGAAGGACGTAGAGCCAGCTGTCTAACTGATCTCTGTCTTCGATAAAGTGGGATAGGTACCATTCCAGAGTCAGTTTACGGGCTACCGTTCCATAGACCAGCTCGGTCGCCAAACCCTTGTCTGCTGCTGAAAGTTGGCTTCCCTTGAGATGCTTATTTAAGGCGATGTTTGAGTATGCTTGGTTGATAAAGACATCCTCTAATACTGCTAGGGCTAGACTTCTAGCTGTTTCTACTTTAGTCACCAAATCGTTCTCCTACTGTCAATGTCCGTCCAACACCGTTGAGGAAGGAAGCAATGTCCATCTTAGGTTTGCCTGCTGGCTGCACTTGTTTGAGAGACAGAGCTCCTACTGCCGTTGCGACAATTAATTCTTTCTTGCCAATAGAGAGGATTTCACCTGGATTTCCCTGACCTTCTACTGCTAGAACTTCATAAATCTTAAAGCGGTCGCCCTTAAGGAAAGTATGGGCAACAGGCCACGGATTCATTCCACGGATTTGGTTAAAGAGTTGACGATTGGTTTTATTCCAGTCCAGTTTTTCTTCTTCTGGCTTGATATTTGGCGAGAAAGTAACCTGACTTGGATCCTGCGCTTCAGGTTTGATATCACCAGCAATATAGGCAGGCAAAGTATCCAAAAGCAAATCACGACCAACTAGCGCCAATTTTTCAAACAAGGTACCGACATTGTCCTCATCCGTGATAGGAATACTGCGACGAGAAATCATATCTCCTGCATCCATTTCCTTAACCATCTCCATAATGGTCACACCAGCTTCATCATCCCCTTGAATCAAGGCATAATGGATTGGAGCACCACCACGGTGTTTAGGAAGGAGGGAAGCGTGAACATTGACTGCAAAGTCCATGCTATCAAGGAGTTTACTCGGGAGAAACTGCCCAAAAGCAGCAGTCACAATTCCATCTGCTCCTAGCTTCATAATAGCTTCCATCTCTGGACTTCCAGATAATTTTTCAGGTTGATAAATAGGAAGGCCTGCTTTCTTGGCAGCCTGCTTGACTGGGGTTTCTTGGATAACTTTTTTACGACCAACAGCACGGTCTGGCTGGGTTACGACAGCTAGAATTTCATAACGGTCATCTGTCAAAAGTCCTTTTAAGACAGTTGCTGAAAAGTCGGGGGTCCCCATAAAGATTAATTTTGTCATATCTTCTCCTTCTTATAAAAATTGCTGTGGCTCATGGTCAATGCTGAGACGGAGCTCACTATTTTCCCGTTCTTGAGTCAAGGCCAAGACCTGGTTGAGGGTCGGCCCCAGCTCATCTTCTAAACGGTATTTAATTAAAATCTGGTAATGATAGAGGTTGTGGGTACGTGCGATGGGTTTGGGCGTCGGCCCAAGAATGTTACTGGTATCTGATAAGCCTGACCGTAAAATGTTCATGACTTCATAGGCACGTTTGACCACCTCTTCTTCCTTCTTGTGAGAAAGGGTAATGCCAATAGTGAAATAGTAAGGTGGATAGCCTAATTGTCGTCTGATTCCCATTTCATAGGCATAAAAGCCTTCGTAGTCCTGCTCTTTTGCATATCGAATAGCGTAGTGCTGCGGATTATAGGACTGAATCAAAACCTGACCAGCTTTTTCAGCACGTCCTGCCCGACCTGCCACCTGAGTCAAAAGTTGGAAGGTTCTCTCAGAAGAACGGAAATCAGGCAGATTTAAGGCTGTATCCGCATTGAGAACTCCGACTAGGGTCACATTGGGAAAATCCAATCCCTTGGCAATCATCTGAGTACCTAGTAAAATATCTGCTTCCCCTCGACCAAACTGGTCAAGTAGAGCTTGATGGCTACCTTTCTTACGCGTCGTATCCACATCCATCCGCAAAATACGGGCTTGAGGAAAGAGTTCTGTCAGCTCGTCATAAGCCTTCTGAGTCCCTGTCCCATAGTAACGAATGCTGCGACTCTTACAGTTAGGGCAGACTTGAGGAATGTCCTTTGAAAAACCACAATAATGGCAATTCATGGTCTTGGTATCCATGTGCAAGGTCAGGGAAATATCACAGTTGGGACAAGTATCCACAGTCCCACACTCCCTACACATAACAAAACTAGAATAACCACGGCGGTTTAGCATGAGAACTACCTGCTCTTTTTTAGCCAGACGGTCCTGAATAGCTTCTAGCAAAGGAGGCGTAAAGTTTGACGTCTCATTTTGTCCAATATAGTCCCGAAAATCAATCACTTGAACCTCAGGAATGGTAGCTAAAGGATTGGCACGTTTGGTCAAACGCAAATGTTGATAGACGCCTTTTCCAGCCCGAGCACGGCTCTCTAAGCTCGGTGTCGCAGATCCAAGTACCAGAGCTGCTTGATTATACTGAGCCCGTAAAATAGCAACCTCTCTAGCATGGTAACGAGGATTACTATCCTGCTTATAAGTTGCTTCATGCTCCTCATCGATAATCATAACACCCAGATTTTTCAGCGGAGCAAAGATGGCCGATCTAGCACCAACAACAACTTGGGCATCGCCACGTTCTACCTTGCGCCATTCATCATACTTTTCACCATTAGACAAACCTGAGTGAAGGATGGCCACTTTCTCACCAAATCGAGCAATAAAACGCTCCGTCATCTGTGGAGTCAGAGAAATCTCAGGTACCAGCAAAATAGCTGTCTTGCCCTTGTCCAAGGTCCCTTGGATAATCTGCAAGTAAATTTCTGTCTTCCCACTTCCTGTAATCCCTTGAAGGAGGAAGGGAGCCTGGTGACTACCAATCGCACTCACAACCGCATCACGCGCCTGTCTTTGTTCTGCATTCAATTCCAAAGGCTGACTTGCTTCAATCCCTTCAAAATAAGCAGCCGAGCGTTGCACTTCCTTTTGGACTATGGAAACAGCACCTTGTTCCACAAAGAAGTTAACTTGCTCCCGCGAGTAGGATTCTAACAAACTAGCCAAGGAAGCACTCTCAGGATGAGAAAGCAAATAGTCTCTCAGTTCTAACTTTTTCTTGGCGCGTGTAGAAATCTCTACACTTTCTAATTGAGCAAGATTCACCTCATACCAAGACTGGGTCTTGACCTTCTTTTGATCGACTGCCTGATACTCCAGACCAAGCAGGCCTTTTCTAGTCAAACGCATCATTTCAGCTTGCTTAGCTAAATCCAGAGAAGAAAAGGCAAGCGAATCTTCTGAACCAAACAAGCGCTCTCGATCTTCCTGACTCAGACCTGCCAGAGGATAGAGAATCTTGTCATAGCTGGAGTTCAGAAATCCTGGCAACATAGCCTTGAGGATGGAGATCTTGTAGGAGAAGACGGACTTGCGTAACTCCTCAGCCAGCCAGAGTTGTTCTTGCGTGAGAACAGGAGAAAAATCCAATACCTCAGCAATATCTTTTAAGTCTTGTTCTGTCTCTTCTTCATCTGATTGAGACTCCAAACCAAGAACAATCCCTTGAATCAGGCGATTACCCTTACCAAAGGGTACATGAACTCGCATCCCAACCTCCAGCATTCCCTCAAACTCCTCCGGAATCCTGTAACTATAGGGCTGGTCTGTCTGCATCAAGGGCACATCTACTATAATCTTTGCTATGGTCATCTTCTCACCTCCTCCTTGTCATACTCTTCGAAAATCAAATTCAAACCACGTCAGCGTCGCCTTACCGTACTCAAGTACAGCTTGCGGCTAGCTTCCTAGTTTGCTTTTTGATTTTCATTGAGTATCAGTACATTCTTGCAATAGAAAAAATAAGATTGAGTCCCCCCAACCTTAAATTTTTTCACCATCTTCTTTTTCTTTAGCGATTTGCTCTTTGATTTTCTTTTCTTCTTCTTCTTTGCGGCGTTTTTCTTCTTCGATACGGCGACGAACTGCTTCACGTTTTCCTTCTGGATCTGGGTGAATTGTAACGTTTCCTGATTCGATTTCTTCTAAAGCGCGAAGAGTTGATTTTTCAGACTTGAAACCTTGAGTTGCTGGCGCACCTGCTTCTAATTCGTGGGCACGTTTTGCTTCCAAGATTACGAGTGAATATTTTGAAGGAACCTTGTCAAGCAAGGTATCAATAGAGGGTTTTAACATCATTTACTTGTACCTATTTTCTAAATTTTATCGGGTAGTTGGAGATTTTGGCAACATCTCCTGATAGTGACCAATGACACGATCCACACGGAAGTGCTCTGCTTCGATAACACGTTTGACACGCTCAGCAGCTAGGGGCACCTGATCGTTGACAATCGCATAATCATACTCACGCATGAGAGCAATTTCTTCCTTGGCTTTTTCGATTCGTTGGGCAATCACTTCTGCACTGTCTGTTCCACGACCTACTAAACGATCTTGCAATTCATCCAAATCTGGTGGTGTCAGGAAGATAAAGACAGCATCTGGAACCTTTTTCTTGACCTGAAGAGCGCCTTGAACTTCAATTTCAAGGAAAACATCGATTCCCTTGTCCAAGGTTTCGTTGACATAGGTCAGAGGAGTTCCATAGTAGTTGCCGACATATTCTGCGTATTCCAACATCTGTCCTTGACGAATCAGCTCTTCAAACTCTTCACGAGTACGGAAGAAATAGTCAACACCGTCCACTTCTCCAGGACGTTGTGCGCGTGTCGTCATCGATACAGAGTATTGAAATTGGTTTTCAGAACTCTCAAAAATCTCTCTTCTAACCGTTCCTTTTCCAACCCCTGAAGGACCAGAAAAAACGATTAGTAAGCCTCGGTCTGCCATTGTGTCTCCTTTTAGTCAGTCTGTGAAATAACATTTCTAGAATAATGGCAAAAAGCCAGATTATCCTTTACAGTCTTTCTATCTAGTGTAACAAAAAAGCAGTAATTTTTCAACTGCTCTTTCTTATTTATTTAGCATAATCTACTGCACGAAGCTCGCGAATCACGGTTACCTTGATATTTCCAGGGTAATCGAGATTGTTTTCAATTTTCTCACGAACTTTGTGAGCCAAGATTGTGACTTTGTCGTCTTTGATTTGTCCTGGATTGACCATGATGCGGATTTCACGTCCTGCTTGAAGGGCAAAGCTATTCTGTACTCCTTCAAAGCCGTTCGCAATTTCTTCCAAATCATGAAGACGTTTGATGTAGCTTTCAAGAGACTCACTACGAGCACCCGGACGGGCAGCGCTCAAAGCATCTGCTGCAGCAACAATCACTGCAATGACGCTTTCGGCTTCGACATCACCGTGGTGGCTAGCAATTGTATTCACCACAACTGGATGTTCCTTGTACTTACGAGCCAATTCCATACCGATTTCAACGTGGCTACCTTCAACCTCACGGTCAATGGCTTTTCCGATATCGTGAAGGAACCCTGCACGACGAGCAAGAGCCGCATTTTCACCAAGTTCGCTCGCCATGATACCAGCTAACTTAGCAACCTCAATCGAATGACGTAAGACATTTTGTCCATATGAAGTACGGAACTGCAAGCGACCCATGATTTTCATCAAGTCTGGATGAAGGTTTGGTGCCCCAATTTCATAGGCAGCAGCCTCACCGTATTCACGAATCTTATTGTCAATCTCTTGACGGTTTTTCTCAACCAACTCTTCGATACGAGCTGGGTGGATACGACCATCCTTGAGCAACATTTCCATAGTCATACGGGCAATTTCACGACGAATCGGGTCAAAACCTGATAAGGTCACCACTTCTGGTGTATCGTCGATAATCACATCGACCCCTGTCAAACTTTCAAAGGTACGAATGTTACGACCTTCACGACCAATAATGCGTCCCTTCATAGTATCGTCTGGCAGGTGAACCGTTGAGTTTGTTGACTCCGCCACATATTCACCAGCGATACGTTGCATGGCTTGAACCAAGACGTCCTTGGCCATTTTGTCAGAACGTTCCTTGACCTCTTGCTCAGCTTCACGAATGCGGCTAGCAATCTCCTTGGTCAAGTTTTCCTCTGTCTGAGCCAAGATAATATCTCGTGCTTCTGCCTGAGACAGGGCACCAATACGCTCTAGCTCTGCTTCTTTTTGTCTTTCGACTTCCTCTAATTGCTCTTCACGCGCATCAAGGTTTTTCGCTCTATCAGAAATACTTTGTTCTTTTTGTTCAAGTGTTTGTTCTTTACTCGTCAAATTGTCGTCCTTACGGTCAAGGCTAGTAGCTCTCTCTGTCAAACGACTTTCGATTTGTTTGAGTTCTTGACGTTCTGATTTGAATTCAGCGTCCACTTCTTCACGGTATTTTCTGGCTTCTTCTTTGGCCTCCAATAGTGCTTCTTTTTTAAGAGACTTGCTTTCACGTTTAGCTTCATTAACAAGTAAATCCGCTTCACGTTCAGCTTGTCCACGTAAATTAGTTGCTTCTTGTTCAGCATTTAAAAGCATCAACTCTGCAGCTTCCTGAGATGATTTCATCTTGGCTGAGATGCTGACATATCCAATGACTAAACCAATGATGACGGCAAAAACAGCAATCGCAAGCGACATGATTTCCATGTTTTTACCTCATTTTATTGTTATTCCGAATGACATACATTCTTTTACATTCTACCATAAAAAAGTGATTTTCACAAACCTAAAATAGAATATGTTTTGGGGAAATTGGAACACATTTACTAAAATATATCTGTGCAATCCTTATTTCTTAGAAATCCTAGTTTAGTAAAGATTTGAGAAAAAGCCTACTTTTCAGTAGACTTCCTCATAATCGTTAAAATACAAGAAGTTTGTTTCTAACAATAGCAAGATTTCACTCAGGTATTCTCTGTAAATTAGACTAATGTCCTGCGCAAATTTGGGCCATTCCTCGTAAGATTTTGTCAGAAAGTTCCTTATTTTGAGCGATTCTCAGGGTTTCCTGAATACTGTTCCAGTCGCTCTTCAAAAGGGGCACTATCAAAGCTTCAAATTCATCATTTACCTTCTTCATGTAGTCCTTTATACCCACTCACCATTACCATTAACCGTATAGCCATCTGGTGTAGTAGTATTCATTGCTAAGGCTCCTGAACTATAGGCATAGTACCATTTACCAGAAACTGTAAACCAGCCTGTTTTCATAGCTCCAGCGCTATCAAGATAATACCATGTATCATTATCTTTTACCCAACCAGTAGCCATTTTACCGCTATCTTTAAGATAGTACCATGTGCCATTGTCTTTGACCCAGCCTGTAGCCAGTGAACCTGTTTCATTCAAGTAATACCATGAACCACCAGTTTTGACCCAGCCAGTTTGCATCCAGCCTGTACTGTCAAAGTAATACCATCTACCCTTGATTTGTTCCCAACCGTTGCTAGTGTAGGAACCGTCTTCATGCTGATACCACCAGCGACCAGCTGACTCAATCCAGTTACCAGCTTGAGAATCTTTTGTAGTCTTAGTTTCCGTTTTTTGTTTGGCAACTACATCTACTTTGGCTTTATCTTGGCCAGACACCCCACCATTATTAGTCACAACAGGAACTTCAACACGTGGAGTTGTTGGAAGAACAGGAGCTACAGATGCGCTAGAAGTGCTTGGAACAGATGGAATTGTTGGAAGTGCGAACTCTGGAAGAGCTGGTTGAACTTCAGGGATACCCTTTTCTGTTACAGGATGTTTCTTCAATTCTTCTGCTTGAAGACGAGCTTGCTCTGCTTCATAACTTGCTTTTGCTATCGCATAAGCCTTACTTGCTTCTTTGGCTACTTTTTCTTTTGCTTCAAGTGCTTCTTGCGCAGTTGCTTGATTTGCTTTTGCTTCTTTAAGCGCTTCTTCTGCGTCTTTCAACTCTACCTTGCGAGTTTCAAGCTCTTTGGCAGCTACTTTCAAATCTTGAACCAACTCTTTTGAAGCCGTTACAGTTGCTTCTGCTTCTTTAAGTGCTTCTTTGGCAACAGATACCGCTTGGGTAGCTTCTTCTGCTTTTGCTTGAAGAGAAGAAAGAGTTGCTTTCTCTGCTTTTGTTTCTGCTTTGGCTTGGTTGAACTCTTTCTCTGCTTGTTTTGCAGTTGCTTTCAACTCTGCCAATTTCGCTTCTTTATCTGCCTTTGTAGCAGACAAGGTAGCAACCAAGGCATTAGCATTTGAAAGAGCGACAACCGCTTGATTATGACTTGCTGTAGCAGATTGAAGAGCTTGTTTCAAGGCAACTGTATCTTTAAGTTGAGCTTCTTGTGCTTTCAAGTTTGAGTTTGCAGTTTGCAATGCAGTTTCTGCTTCGGTTACAGTTTGGTTAGCAGTTTTAAGAGTTTGTTCTGCTTGCGCTTTTTCTGCTTTTTTAGCTTCAAGCTTAGTAGTAGTAGCTGAGTTATCTTTGCGAGCTACTGTGTAAGGATTTGTGATTTCTGTTGTGTTGAACTTAGAACCTTTTGCTCGGCTTTCAGTCACACCTGTGATATAATGATTAATGTAAAGATCTTTTGTAACACTTTGTGCGAAACCACCGAAGTAGTTTTTCTCGTTCGGAGTGTCAAAGTTGAGCATACCCACTAAGTGACCGTAATCTTGTTCAATATTAACTAACATTGACAAAGAATCGAACAACTCTTGACGCATTTCAGACTTAGTAAGTTTAACGGGACCAGAAATAGTATGAGCTACTAGATTTTCATACCCTTGACGTCCTTTATTCATTTGAGCTTCTGTTGGATGAATACCGTTCAAACCGTATTCATCAGCGACCTTATGGATACCCTGAGCATAGTGTCCATGACCACCGTTAGAACGGTATTGTTCGTGAATCTCACTAGACCATCCGCGCTTGATGTACTCTTTTGCGACTTTTTCTGCGAACTCAAAGGAGTCTTTTGTTACAACAACGTCTGTAAGACCCAACTGTTCGCGCAAGTTTGAAATCAAGTCGGCAGCGAACATTGTCAAATCATCACGGACTTCTTTTGGAAGATTATTAACATCATACTGTGTCTTATCTGCCTTATCTGCTTCGCTCAAGACAAGGTTTTTAGATTGAATACTATCTCCAACCATGTCAGTGATCTCTTTTTTCAACTCTTTATTACGAGCTTCAAATTTATCAATATCCGCTTGAGTAAGTTTATTATCTGGAATTGCCCAGTAGTCCTTATTCAACTGGATTTTTTCTTTGATTTTTGAAATAAAGGCTTCTTTGAATTGGATAGATCCTTTTGCAAGTGGTTTTGATGACTCGATAAGAGCGTTAACTTCAGCAGTGACCGCTTTAAGAGCTTGTTCTGCTTGTGCTTGATGTGCTTTAGCAGCCGATACCGCTTGGGTTTTTGTAGCAATATCTGCCTTTGTTTCTTCAATTTGCGCTTTTGTTGCTTGATTTGCTGTTTCTGCATTTTTTAAGGCAGTTTCTGCATCTGTTTGCGCTTGTTTGCTTGTTTTTTCCGCTTCTACGGCTTCTTTTTGTGCTTCCTTGGCATCTTCCAAGCCTTTATTGTTAAGCGCATCTGTAGCGATTTGAACCGCTTCTGTGGCACTTGTAAGTGCTTTTTCTTTTGTTGCTTGAGTAGCTTCTTTTTCTGCTACAACCGCTTCTTGTGCAGATACCGCTTGATTTGATTCTGTAGCTTTTGCTTCTGCCTGTTTAACAGCTTCTTCTTTTGCAGGAACTTCTGCTTCTGCCTTAACTACTGCTTTCTCTGCTTCTGTAATAACTGCTGGACTTGCCTTCTTCGCAAAGTCTTCCGCCTTTTTCACAGCGTCTGTTTTCTCATTGACAAGAGAATCTGCTTCATTTGTAGCACGCTTGGCATCCTTAACCGCCTGTTTTGCTTCCGCTACTTCTTGATCCGCTTTCTTAGCTTCTGCTTCTTTTGTAGCAACTTCTTCTTTTGTCGCCACCGCAGGAGCAGTTGTTTCCACAACTTCCGCCTTTGGCGCTTCCACATTCACTGGTTTTGGAGCGACTTCTTCTGCTCCTACTGTGTGGGATAGGGATGCTGCTGCAATTGCAGCTGTCATTACGATTGTTGATTTTTTCATATTGTTTCCTCTTTTTTCTTTATAAACTTATTATATCACAAAACAACTTTTAAAGGTTGTTTATATATAAAATAACTTTAAAAAGTCTAAAATTTGTACCATTTTGACTGTATCATGTAAGTAGCGAGGTACTACATGACAAATAACAAAAGCAATCTTCAAGATTACATCTCTAAAAGAATCCGTCTATTACGTTTAGAAAGAGGATATACTCAAGAACAACTAGAAGAGATGGCTGATTTGGGTACTAATTATATCTACAAATTAGAAAATCTTTCAACTAACTTAAAGATTCAAACGCTAGAGAAAGTAATGGAAGCATTAGAAGTAGATTTAGATACATTCTTTGATATACAATTAAAAGAAGATGACCCCAAAATTTCTCTACTTGTTGATGAATTAAAAACTCTTCCAACAGAACAACGTTCCCGAGTCTTAGATGCCTTGATACTTATCCTTAAAGAAGTCAAATAACGGATGTTCTGATTTATTTCTTTATCATTCGTAATCATTAGATTTCCCATAATTTTTTAAGAAGGCACAAAGCTTTCTTTTTTACTTTTATATAGAAAACTAGAGACAAATAGTTCAAAATACTATTTTCGAGTGTCGCTTAGACTAACAAATCCCTTACTTGTAGCTAAATCAATTGCGACTATGACTACTATCTCCCCTCTACCTTTTAACCTAGAATCAATCTTATCTAAATTCCGATTGTATGGTTTTCAATCTATTTATTATTTTTATACTACTTTACCATACTTTTCTTATTTTGTATAGTTTGCTGTACTTATTTTTAAAGAAAATAGATAGTAAAATGATATATAGCATGAAACATGATAGATTACAAAAACATATAGCTTTTCGAATCCGTGAATGTCGAAAAGAACAGAGATTAAGTCAAGAGAAATTATCAGAATTAGCTGGCTTGGGTATCAAGGCGATTCAAAACATGGAAAATATGAAATATGATTTTAAGATAAAAACTCTTGAATCGGTAATCAAAGCATTAGGTATTACTGTAGAAGAATTCTTTAACCTACAAGGATATGATACAGAAAGAAAAGACTTCCTTAAGCTACAAGAATACGACTCAGAGAGTGAAGACTCCCTAGAAATACTTTTCGACAACCTAACAAAGTTACCCAAAGAGAAACAAGGAAAAATTATATCCTCCTTTAATGAAATTGTAAAAAATATCAAATAAATATAGATGGTAAGGAAGCTTTCAATGAATAAACAAGGCTTCTAATAGAGCAAATTTATAAAATATTCAATACTTTATAGCAAAGGACAACAAAGAAAAGAACCCACTAAAAGTCGTTTCCTAACAACTTTTAGTAGGTTCTTTTATTCTATCCATATTCTAGTTCTTTTCTATTCTAATGGGCACTCTTCCAAAATTCTGCTCTGCTATACTTGGATTTCCTAGTTGGTAAATTCGGTCTGCTTTTTGGGTCATGGTATCCCATGGTTCTTTACCAATTCGGCTGACTAAATTGACCTGCCCTTTCAGAGACTTGAGATGTTGTCTGCCTTTTTCGGTAAAGCCAAGGACATGGATGGCTTCTGGCAAGAAACTTTCTCTAGCCTGCACCAAGATATAGGTCAAGAGGCGTCTGACACGCGCCTTGGTGTAGCGTTTGGTAGCAACCACTTCAACCAGTTCGTCAACAGACTGAGCCGTCTTGATAGCTTCCTTGATGCGCACAGCCATTTCTTGATTGACCTGATAGATGGTGGTTAGGTCTGGATTTGACAAGATTTGATAGCGTAGCAGAGGAAAATAATTTTCCCAGTTCACCTTGCTAGCCTGCTCAAAAAGGGCAACCGAAGGCATAAAGCGTTCTAGGAAGTCTTGGTCCTTCTGGTGCTGACGGAGAGCTGTCGCCGAGGCAAAGTCCACATCCTTATCCACAGAATGATAGCCAGCCCCCTGACGCTGAATCGGATGCAACTTGATGTTCCGCCCTGCAACCGACTTTGCATAGGCCAGAGCAAGAACATGATTGGGCATATTTCCTGAAAAATCAAGACCTGCAAATTCCTTCCACATAAGTTGAGTTTTCTGGGGATAAGAGAGGGAATCAGGCAAATTTTCCACAAAATTCTCCATCTCAGCACCTTGCTCTGTGTATAAGTCAGCAATTTTCTGGTAGTCCAGAACTTCTTCTGTCCCAAATGCTAGCCTATCAATACCCAACCGAGCCAAGATATCCACAGCTCCTTGGCCAAAAAAATCCGCAGCCTGAACACTGACTAAAAAGGGCAATTCCACTACCAAATCTGCGCCATTTTCCAGAGCCATCTGGGCTCGTGTCCACTTATCCACGATAGCAGGCTCTCCACGCTGCATGAAATTCCCTGACATAGCAACGATTTTCAGTCCCTCAGCCTGATTTAGCAGGTATTTATGTCCATTATGAAAGGGATTAAACTCCGCGATAATACCTGTGATGGTCATGATAATCTCCTACTTCTGCGCGACAAAAAACCAACGGGTGCTAGTTTCTGTAGGCTCTTTGTCCTCAAAGTCCGCAAAGAGTTTGAAAGACTTGAATCCAGCCTGTTCCAACAAGATATCATAGGTCAAGACCTCATAGGTCCGCTCCTCATGCACTTCATCGTAGCGACTAAAGGAACCATCCGCTTCCTTGATAAAGAAGGTCAGCTCATGCACGATGGAGTGAGGTGCCTCATCCTCATAGGTGTCCCAGAGCATGGCGAAATCTTCCGCATTTTCATGATAAGAATAGCCAGGAAAAACCTCATCTGTCTGATAGGTCGAATGTACATCAAAGATAAAGACTCCGTCTTCATTAAGCGCATTGTATACTTCCTTAAAGACGTCCCCTACTTCCACCTCATCCTGCATGTAGCAGATAGAGTCCGAATAACAAGTGACAAAGTCGTATCTACCTGCCTTCGACAAATCCAGCATATTGCCTTCAATAAAGTCAATCTTTTGCTTGGCTGAAGCAGCTCTCTTCTCAGCAATCTTCAACATATCCGCGCTCAAGTCAAGTCCAGTCACATCAAAACCTGCCTGAGAAAATCGCACAGACTGGATACCTGTCCCACAAGCCAATTCTAAGAGTTTTTTTCTCTCCTTGGTCTTAGGCAAATGACGCAGAGAAAAATCCGTCCATTTATCATATAAACTATCATCCATCACAGCATCGTAAACAGCCGCAAAGGTTTCATAAGTTGCCATAATCATGATACCAAGAGCCTCCATGGCAAACACCACTCGCCCTATACCTTTCTATCCAATTTTCTAAAATAAGCAAATAAAACCCAGTTGGCTACAACTGAGTTCGTCTTCTAAGCAAGAGCTTCTGAAATATCTACTGACTCTGCCTCATGCCATAGCTTCTCTAGGTTATAGTGCGCACGCATTTCTTCTGAGAAGATATGCACTACGACAGCACCTAGGTCCAGCAAAACCCAGCCTCCAGCTGCGTCGCCTTCAACATGGCTACCTTTAAAGCCTGCTTCCGCAACTTTTTCACGGATATTGTCAGCGATAGCATCCAACTGACGGCTATTCATCGAGCTAGTGATAACAAAGTAGTCCGTCACGCTGGTTAAATCTTGTACATCAAGTGCGAGAATATCCTCCGCACGTTTCTCATCAGCCGCTTTCACGACTAGTTCTAGTAATTCTTTTTCGTTCATTTAGTCCTCTTTCTAGAAAATATGTTTGTAATCTAGGACATCTGCAAAGCGCCCCTCCCAAATGCCCTCATAAAATTCATTTATCGTTTCTGCTGGAATGTCTTTCCCATCAAACGTTGTGCAAGTTCCTTCTGGAATAATAAGCTGATAGCCATATTCAAAGGCAACCTTGACAGAGGTATCCACACAATATTCTGTCTGCATACCACATAAAACTAATTTTTCAATCCCCTGTTTATCCAAGTATTCTTTTAAACCAGTTTCTTTGAAAATACTGTTATACTTCTTCTGAAAGACCTTTTCATTAGGTTTTCGATTTAAAACCTCAGATAACTGCCAATCTTCTGATGTTTGAGCTTCAGAGTCCTCAATATGTTGAACATAGACAATTTCGATATTCTTGCTTCTAGCCTGGTTTTGTAAATAAGAAATTTTTTCCAATAGACTATTTGTCTGAAAACCGGTTTCCACTAAAATATTCTGAACATCAATGATTATAAAAGCCGTCTTCATTTAGTCCTCTTTCAAATAGTGCACAAAGGCGTTATAGGTTTCAAGGGTTTGGGGATAGATGGGAAATCCCTGATGAGCCAAATGTTCCACAGTTCGAGCTGTTTCGTAGGCCACTGCCTTATTAAGTGACAAACTTGCAATCTCACGCGCCTGGTCCACTCCCGGAAAGGCACGATTGTGCTCGATATAGTCTGCAACGTAGATGACTTTTTCTAAGTCAGTCATCTGAGCAGCTCCGACTGTGTGGATTTCAATGGCTCGCAGAATTTCTGAATCATGCAAATCCAAATCTTCCTGAATTTTGTAAATTCCGACCATGCCATGCCAGACATTATTGCCCCAGTTTTTGAGGTCAGGGTCTAACTGGTAACGGTCAATCAAATCCAGAAATTCCTGATCTAACAACTTCTTAGCATAGTCATGAAGAAGGCCTGCTAGTCCTGCTTTCTCGGTATCGACTCTAAATCTCTGAGCCAATTCTATAGCTGCACGCTCCACACCCAAGCAATGGGTTAAGCGTTTCTCGGGTAGAAGCTCTGCCATTTTTTCCAACAAAGCCTCACGGGAACAGTTAATATAGTCTTGATAGCCCATCAGTAAAGCCCCTCCTTCTCGATGTAGTCTAGCACTGGCTGAGGTAGGAGAAAGTTGGGTTTCCGTCCTTGGGCAAGGAAGTCACGCACCATGCTGGATGAGATATCCATGAGAGGCACATCCACCCAGATAACTGGGTAAGAAGTTCCAGCCTTGTAGCGTGGGCGCTGAACCCCCACAAACTGAACCATGTCAACCAGTTCATCAATTCGGTACCACTTAGGCAGATAGTCCACCATGTCAGCACCGATGATAAAGTAATAATCCGTATCTGGATGTTGCTCTGTCAAAATTTTCATGGTGTCATAGGTGTAAGAAATGCCCTTGCGCTCCAACTCAATGGTTTCAATGGCTAGGCCGTCAATCCCCTCAATTGCCAATTCAAGCATCTTGAGACGGTGGTGTTCAGGGATGGTTTCTTTTTTATCTACGTGAGGAGGTTGGTATTCAGGCATGAGCAGAACCTGATCCAGTCCCAACTGCTGGCGTACTTGGTCCGCAACGATGAGATGGGCATTGTGAACAGGGTTAAAATTCCCCCCTAAAATCCCAACTTGTTTGCGTTTTTTCTCCTTGATTTCTGGCTCCAACTCTACCTTGGTAAAGGGAGTCAATAGTTCGATTGCCATAGGCTAGTCTCCTTTATTTCTCTGTAAAAACAGTTGTTTGGAGTAGTTTTTCTATATTTCTTTGACTTTTTTAGAAATCTTGCGATTCTCTTTCTTGCTGGATTGTTTATACAAAATCAAAATACGGCCAATTTTTTGGACTGTATCCACACCAATTTCTTCTTCCAAGATTTCAGCTACTTCGTGGATATTTTCATCGGTATTTTGCAAAAGAGTAACCTTGATCAATTCACGCGCATCAAGAGCTTGACGGACGCTGGTTTTAATTTGGTCGTTGAGACCGTTCTTCCCAATTTGAATGATAGGTTTGAGGGTATGTGCCTGACTGTTGAGGAAGGCACGTTGTTTTGATGTTAATGACATAATTTTCTTCCTTGTTTTTTGATAGTTATTTTAGGTGGTGGGGGACGGTCGGAACTAATTTTCCAAAGATTTCATCTTTGAAAAATGGATTTCCTGACCTCACAATTGAGCCTTGGTCTCAATTGTGCCCCTTGCCAATCTATCGATTGGCAAAACACCACGGCAATAACTATCGCTGTGTGAGCTCACTTTGTTCGCTCAGTGATTTTATTTTAAATAATTGCTTTTCGTGTGACGACTGCGACGCCTTCTGGTGCCCAAACGGCGACTTTGGCTGTGCCTGTTACGCGGATCCAGCCTAGGCCTGAGATGACTAGGTCAGTCTTCTCCTTAATATTAAATACATGCTGGACTAATTTTGGAAAATCTTCTTTTTCCTTGCTATTTGGCGGTGTCAGAAGGGTTCCGACGTGCTTATCGTAGAAAGCACTAGCGCCTTCAAGTTTGGTACGATGGAGTTTGAGTTCATTGTCAAAGAAAGCAGTAAATCCTTGTTTTTCTCCTGATATAAAGTCAAAACGTCCGAGACCTCCTAAAAACAGGGTTTGTTCAGGATTGAGCTGATAGGTTTTAGGTTTGATTTCCTTTTTAGGACTGACATACTTGAGGTTTTTGGCCGTCAAGTAGTGAGCCATCTGGTGACGGTGGATAATCCCTGGTGTATCGTAGATATAAGAACCGTCATCAAGCGGAATCTCGATTTTGTCCAAGGTTGTCCCTGGGAAGCGCGAAGTCGTGATGACATTCTGATCACCCGTAATTTCTTGGATAATAGCATTGATTAGAGTTGATTTTCCAACGTTGGTCACACCGACCACATAAACATCACGACCCTTACGGTAGTGTTCAATCTTGTCAATGACTTCCTTAATAGCATGTTTGTTTTGGGCCGAAGTTAAGACGACATCGACTGGACGAAGTCCTTCTTCGTGGGCACGTTCCATGAGCCACTGGCTAATCTTGCCTGGTTTAACAGACTTGGGCAAGATATCTTTTTTATTTCCCACCAAGAGGACATCATTGCCCGAGACAAAACGTGGCAAGCCTGGGATAACAGAGCCATTAAAATCAAAGATATCAATGACATTGACCACCAAGGCATCACTGTCTCCCACCTCGTGCAAGAGCTTGAGGAAATCATCGTCCGTCAACTGGACATCCGTGATTTCATTATAGTGGCGGAGACGGAAACAGCGTTGGCAATAGACTTCGCCAGTTTCCAAACCTTTTTCAAGTGCCGACTGGGGGGTAAAACCAAGACCAGCCTTATCTGTCGTCTGAATGGTTGCTCCACAACCAATACAGAGAATTTCTTCCATAGTTAAATTCCTTTTTTATATGTAATCGGTCCGTACTTTTCAGTGATTTTTCGCTTCACACGGCGCTCACGAGCTCGGTTGATCTGCGTTTTGATCGAGTCATGTTGGACCAAGGGTTTGACTAAAATCGAGCGAATGCCTGCACGGTGGGCTGCTCGTATATCTGTCATGAGCTGGTCGCCAACCATGACCACTTCACTTTTCTCATAATGAAATTCCTTCATGGCACGGTCAATCCCAAATGTGAAGGGCTTCAGAGCCCAATAAACGTAGTCAATCCCAAATTTCTCAACTGCTCGTTGGACGCGTTTTTTAGTGTTATTTGATACCACAATGATGCGAATGCCCGCGTCCCGAAGATCATGTAGCCATTGCTTCATCTCTGGCGTCCCGTCAGGGTTGTTCCAAGCAATGAGGGTATTGTCCAAATCGACCAAAACAGCCTTGATTCCCTGCGCCTGCAGGCTTGGGACTGTCAGATCATAGACTGCTTCCACAGCAAAGTCTGGCATGTAGTTTTCAATCACCATTTTGGCTCCTTTTCTTTTATTTTCTAGTAATTTTCTTCAGCCATTGAGATAAGGCCACCCATAAAATCAAGCTAGTCATTAAGATATAAATCCAAGCATTTGGCTCTTCTGTAAATGGTAGGGGAACATTCATTCCGAAGAAACCTGTAATAACCGCAAGTACTGCTAGTAAGACGGAGATAATAGTCAAAATTGACAAACTATCATTCAAGTTATTGTTTAGGATGTTGTTGTAAGAAGCTGAGAGTTGTTGCAAGACTTGAGAAATCAAGTCTGTCATAGACACCAACTGATGGGCTTCAATCATGGCATCATCAAACTGCTCTCGTTCGACATCATTAAATCTCCGATAAAGAGCATGGCCCTGGATATGTTCCAAGAGGAGTCGATTTTGTTTTGCTGCTGCTGTCAAGTAAACCATACCAGTCTCCAAGTCAGAGAGGGCGAAGAGATTTTTCTTTGTTGTAGTTTGACGTAGCAAGGCACTAATTTCGTCCTTACTTTTATCCATCTCTTCAATGACAGGATAATAAGCGTTACTGATAATCTCTAAACCAGCAAAGAGAAACTTGTAAATAGAAAGCGACTCATGGCTATCCAGATAAGCTGACATCTGATCAATGACATAAGCATTCTTATGGTTGCTGATGGTAATCATTCGTTGTCTTTCGACGATAAAGGTCATGGGAATCGCTTCATAATATTCTTTGTCTTTTTCTAAATCAAGAACATTATAAATAAAGGTTACCGTCTCCGTTTCACGGTTATAATCCATATGAGCTCGTTCATTTCTATCCAGAGCATACTCAATGGTTTCCTTGTCCAATCCATAGATGTCAGAAAGATCTTCCATATTTTTAATCTTATCCACATCAAGGTCTATCCAGGTACAACCATTGCCCAACTGCTTTTCTAAAACCATCTTTTCTCCTTTATTAAACTCTTTCTATTGTACCACAAATTACTTAAAATAACAGGTCTAGTCTGTGCGTGAGAAATTGCTGACGACGGTGATATTCCGATTGGGAACGAAGTGCAGAACCTGATCTTCTCCTCTGAGTTGCGTTGTTCGAATGCCGACACTGACAACCTTGCCCGATACGGTAATAGGACCATTTGTCAAAACGACCTCATCTCCCACATCCAGTTGACGTTCAAAGAGGATGAAAAAGCCATTGATGACATCAGACAGAAAGCCTTGGGCTCCCATACCAATAGCTACCCCAGCAATCCCAGCACCTGCCAGCAAACTAGAGACTGGCAAGCCCAAAATAGACAAGATACAGTAAAGTAAAAAGAAATAGAGGGTATAATTAAACACATTCTCTAATAAACGTGAGATGGTTTTCTGACGCCCGACATCGTGGCGAGACATTTTTAAAGAAGGTTTAACAATTCTCTGCACCATGGTATGAAGTAGTTTCTTAGCTATATAGAATAGCAAAAATAGAAATAACAGAGAAATTAACTTGGTTAAGATATTCTCAATAATCGTTGTTATATCAAGCTTATTGAGGTAGGTTTGAATAAATTCTTGCATAGAAAACTCCTTTCATTTATTATACCATACTTTCACAAGTGATGAATCTCCATAAATATTCAAAAATAATAGCCAAAATAGACAGAAAATTCTTGATTTTAGCTCATATTTATACTATAATCATAAACATTACACAACAAAGGAGATTGTTATGAAAAAAATCATTCATGCTTGGAATAAGGCAAGCCTAATCAAACGGATTTTGATTGGTATGCTTATTGGAGGAACCCTAGGGCTGACACTTCCTAACATTTCAGGAATTGGTTTACTTGGAGATCTCTTTGTTGGTGGCCTCAAAGCCATCGCACCTATTCTAGTCTTTGCCCTCGTTGCCAATGCCCTTTCCCAACATCAAAAGGGTCAAGATAGCAACATGAAAACGGTTATCCTCCTTTACTTGGTGGGAACCTTTGCAGCGGCACTTGTTGCTGTCCTAGCAAGCTTCATCGTCCCTGTTGAGATTACCTTAAATAGTGCCAATACAGAAATCGCACCACCAGATGGAATTGGCCAGGTCCTCAGCAATCTCTTGCTCAAACTGGTTGACAATCCAGTCAATGCCCTCGTTACTGCTAACTACATCGGTATCTTATCTTGGGCAGTTGTTTTCGGGATTGCTATGAGAGAGGCCAGCAAAAATAGTAAAGAATTGCTGAAAACTATGGCTGATGTGACTTCTAAGATTGTCGAATGGATCATCAATCTAGCTCCATTTGGTATCCTTGGTCTTGTCTTCAAAACCATCTCTGATAAGGGAATCGGAAGCCTAGCTAACTACGGAATCTTGCTTGCCCTCTTGGTGACAACTATGTTCTTTGTCGCTCTGGTTGTCAATCCATTGATTGCCTTCCTCTTTATGAAGAGAAACCCTTATCCCCTCGTTTGGAAATGTTTGCGTGTCAGCGGTGTTACAGCCTTCTTCACTCGTAGTTCTGCGGCTAACATCCCTGTCAATATGAAACTTTGCCACGACCTCGGTCTGGATCCAGATACCTATTCTGTTTCTATCCCACTTGGTTCTACTATCAACATGGCAGGGGCAGCGATTACTATTAACGTTTTAACCCTTGCTGCAGTAAATACTCTTGGAATCCCTGTTGACTTTGCCACAGCCTTTGTCCTCAGTGTAGTAGCAGCAATCTCAGCCTGTGGTGCTTCTGGTATTGCCGGAGGATCCCTCCTTCTTATCCCAGTTGCTTGTAGCCTTTTTGGTATTTCTAACGATATTGCCATGCAAGTTGTTGGGGTTGGATTTGTGATTGGGGTCATCCAAGACTCATGTGAAACAGCCCTTAACTCTTCAACAGATGTCCTCTTTACTGCTGTTGCCGAATACGCAGCAGCCCGTAAAAAATAACTCATAAAGACAAGCCTGCTCAGGTCTTGTCTTTTCCGCTTTTATTATAACTTACTAGGAAATCCTTATGTCTATTAGCCAACGTACGACTAAGCTCATCTTAGCTACCTGTCTTGCCTGCCTTCTTGCTTACTTTCTCAATCTCTCCTCAGCTGTCTCGGCTGGAATCATCGCCCTCTTGAGCCTATCCGATACCCGTAGAAGTACCTTAAAACTGGCCCGAAATCGCCTCTTTTCCATGCTTCTAGCTTTGGTTATCGGAGTTCTGGCTTTTCACTTGAGCGGATTTCATATCTGGAGCCTCGGCCTCTATCTAGCCCTCTATGTGCCTCTAGCCTACAAGATGGGCTGGGAAATTGGCATCACACCAAGTAGCGTTTTGGTTAGCCATCTCTTGGTGCAAGAGTCAACCTCTCCAGACCTCCTAGTCAATGAATTCCTTCTCTTTGCTATCGGTACAGGATTTGCCTTACTGGTTAATCTCTACATGCCTTCACGAGAAGAGGAAATTCATCACTACCACACATTGGTAGAAGAAAAGTTAAAAGATATTCTCCAGCGCTTCAAATATTATTTATCCAGAGGGGATGGACGCAACCGAGCACAGTTAGTTGAAGAATTGGACACCCTTTTGGAAGAAGCTCTCAGACTGGTCTATTTGG
The DNA here is from genome assembly GCF_001070815.1 of Streptococcus pseudopneumoniae. Taxonomy (GTDB): domain Bacteria; phylum Bacillota; class Bacilli; order Lactobacillales; family Streptococcaceae; genus Streptococcus; species Streptococcus pseudopneumoniae_P. Next base: position 28,780 of record NZ_JVLX01000032.1, read on the forward strand.
ATCACTCTGACCACCTCTTTCACCAGACTGATTACCATATCCACTACTTTGAGATGAGACAGCGACAAAGTCGTATCCTGCGAAACATGGCCCAGCACATCAACACCTGTCACCTAGCTGCCAGTGAGAGCCTGATTTTGGCCCAACTCTTTTCAAAAATTGCAGCTCAACTGAGCCAGACCAATCCTGCTTCTGATTTGCTAGATGAAATTGAACGCTATCTGGAAGTCTTCCGGAACCGTAGTCTACCCAAGACAAGAGAAGAATTTGAAACCCGCGCCACCCTTCTTCAACTCCTACGCGAGGCCAAAACCTTCATCCAAGTAAAAGTTGACTTTTACCAAAAATATGGACAGTAAAAAAGAAAACTTCAGACCAATCACAAAAGGTGAATATCTGAAGTTTTCTTTTATTTGTAAGTTATTACCATAAAGGTTAATAATAAAATAAATAAGGCTTAATATTCAACATCTGTTTATAGAATGCTGAGATAAAATACTGCAAACTTTGCAGTATTTTTATCCACTACACGAAGTTTTGCAAATCGAGTCTATTTGCAAACGGAGTTAGTAAGGCAGTTACCCTTTTCTATCTACGACGGAAAAGTCCACGAATCGATACCATTCGTGGATTTTTCCTAGTGAAGCGTTTAGGTAAGCCGCCATAGCGGTTACCTATTATTAGATTACGACACTGAGTTTTACAAATCGATTCCATTTGTAAAACTCAGTTAGTGAGGCAGTTAGCTAGTTCGCCAAATAGCGACTAGCGTCCAACAATTAGGAACTTTAGTTCCAATTGTTGGTACTGAGTCACATCTTCTCTTCCAACTCTACGTCTGGATACTTATCCGCAAACCAGCGGAGGGCAAAGTCATTTTCAAAGAGGAAGACTGGTTGGTCAAAACGGTCTTTAGCCAAGATATTTCGACTTGATGACATTCGTTCATCCAAGTCCTCAGGCTTGATCCAACGAACGGTCTTTTTACCCATTGGGCTCATGACTACTTCCGCATTGTACTCGCCTTCCATGCGGTGTTTAAAGACTTCAAACTGGAGTTGACCTACCGCTCCCAGCATGTACTCACCTGTTTGGTAATTCTTATAAAGCTGAATAGCACCTTCTTGCACCAATTGCTCAATCCCCTTGTGGAAGGATTTTTGCTTCATGACATTCTTAGCAGAAACTTTCATGAAAATTTCAGGTGTAAAGGTTGGGAGTGGTTCAAACTCAAACTTGTTTTTTCCAACTGTCAAGGTATCCCCAACTTGATAAGTACCTGTATCGTAAACCCCGATGATATCTCCAGCTACGGCATTGGTCACATTCTCACGACTTTCCGCCATAAACTGGGTAACATTCGACAGTTTAGCCCCCTTACCAGTACGAGGCAGGTTGACACTCATGCCACGCTCAAATTCGCCTGATACGATACGGACAAAGGCGATACGGTCACGGTGACGAGGGTCCATGTTGGCTTGGATTTTAAAGACAAAGCCTGAGAAATCCTTGTCGTAAGGATCCACAATTTCTCCGTCTGTTTTCTTGTGTCCATGTGGTTCTGGAGCAAACTTGAGGAAGGTTTCAAGGAAGGTCTGCACACCAAAGTTTGTCAAAGCTGAACCGAAGAAGACAGGTGTCAATTCTCCAGCCAGAATAGCTTCCTCTGAAAACTCATTCCCAGCTTCATTTAAAAGTTCAATATCATCTTTAACTTGCTCGTAGAAAGGATTACTTCCAAAAAGCTTGTCCCCATCTTCCAGACTAGCGAAACGCTCATCTCCTTTATAGAGTTCCAAGCGTTGGTTATAGAGGTCATACAAACCCTCAAAGGCTTTCCCCATCCCAATCGGCCAGTTCATCGGGTAGCTAGCAATGCCTAAAACTTCTTCCAATTCTTGCAAGAGATCCAGTGGCTCACGACCGTCACGGTCAAGCTTGTTCATAAAGGTAAAGACTGGAATACCACGATGTTTGACAACTTCAAATAATTTCTTAGTTTGGGCCTCGATACCCTTGGCAGAGTCCACCACCATGACAGCAGCATCCACCGCCATCAAGGTCCGATAGGTATCTTCTGAGAAGTCCTCGTGCCCTGGTGTGTCTAGGATATTGACGCGCTTACCATCGTAGTCAAACTGCATAACAGATGAAGTAACCGAAATTCCACGTTGTTTCTCGATATCCATCCAGTCAGACTTGGCAAAAGTTCCTGTTTTCTTCCCTTTTACCGTACCAGCCTCACGAATCTCGCCCCCAAAATAGAGCAACTGCTCAGTGATGGTTGTTTTCCCCGCGTCCGGGTGAGAGATGATGGCAAAAGTACGGCGTTTCTTAATTTCTTCTTGAATGTTCATAAGTTCTCTTTCTTTGATTCTCTATTTTTCTTGTTTCAATAGCTAAGAATGATTTTTACATTGGATTGTACCATTCCTTTCAACACTCCATTATATCGGATTTTAGCATTTTTTTCAATTTCTATTTTATGTTAGAGACTCCCCCTGTAATTTATTAGCGACTGGTATTCGACACACATTATTTGATATCTGAGTGGTTGCTTCAAACATGGGATAACAAGACATTACACACATTACTCATACATATGGTCGCTTAATTGAAAAGAAAGAAAAATAAATGTGCTTAGAGAATTATTAAGTAAATCATTTTTTCTACAAAAGATTAACTAAAACTGACCAAATATAATGTATTGAATCTAGAATAGTACGTCATGATTGCTAAAACATTTCTAGAAATTAATTTGACTTTCCCAATCAATTTGTTCATATCTTATTTCAATCTACTATAAAAAAGAAGCTGAGCAAAAAAACTTCTAAATATCAGAAAACGAGTATTTCCATAATTGGAGATACTCGTTTTCTTAGGTCATGATTCATAATTAAAACTCAACGATACGGTTAAGATCATTGGGTTTAACAATTTATTATTTTATAAGTTATCAGCTAGGAATCTAACCAACAAATACAGTACAGTGAATTTACATTAGTAAGTATTAAACAAAAGTCTATTCTTAAATGAAAAAGATTGACCGATGATGGGGCGAAGTAGCAGATACGATATAATTAAGACTCTTCTTTATTGCATATATCTATTTCTCTTGGATATGGTTCATATTTTACCGCTTCCCAAAAAGCCTTATTGTCTAGATATCTTAAATCTGCAAAGGCTAAAACCTTTAATGCTTGCCCTGCTTCCCATAAATCTTCTTTTACGGTTATCTTGCTGCATGATGAAAATGCTGCCATTTTTACTATCTCCTTTACTCATTATATTTATCATATAATGTTTTTAAAAAATCAAATTCAGTTACTATGGGAACTATCGCTTGTGGATTATCAAATATCCTTGAAGGTAGAGTATACATATACGTTTCCATACTTGATATATAATAGCATAGAATATTGACTCGCTCAAGTATTATAGGGATTATAAAATCAATCAAAAACTCTTTATCCATAAATGGACGACTAAGGTTTTTCCAACTAAAGTCTAAAAATCCATATATTTTAGGAAACTCTGAGAAACTTTTTGCTGTTAATATGAAAATAATCCCTGTATTACCATCTTTAATCTTATAGATGTGAGTTAGATTCTTAGAAAACATCAATGCCTTCATGTCTTCACTTAAAGGACACCTTACACTATCTCTAAGATTCATTCTACCATCTTCAACAAAAAATTCCGAATATTGCAATTCAGCCAAATCCTGAAAAGAATTTAGCTTATTCATATCAAAATCTTTAGGAAATAATCTCAAACTAATTTTTAGTGAAGTATAAAGGCTTTTAGATAAAACTTCCTCCAAATCATTAAAAATATCTCCAAAAGTATGTTTTGTTAGAGTTGAAAAACTTTTATAAGTATTTTCTAAAACTTTACGCCTATAATCATATGTACTCGAAGATTCGGGCATAAGCACTCGCCTATATTCTTTTGTAGCTTTAGATAAATGCCATACATCATGTTTTGAAGCGCTGGACATATACTTAGAAACAGCTTTAGTGTAATCATTGTAAAATAAATATGTTGCTATTTTCGACCAAGAATATAAGAATAGGGAGACTACAGCAATCACGAGAACTATGTAAGAGGTATATCTCCAGAAGTGCTCTTCTCCAAGATTAGATTTTATTTCTAAGAATGTAAACCAAAAAGAAAAACCTGATAGGCCCGTAGTAACAATAAAGCTGAATGTACTTATAATGGGGTGTCGCAAAATCGAATCCCAAATATAACTGATACTAATATCAATATTTTTTAACTTTTTCATCGAATACCTCCACGTAAGTATACGATTCAATTATATCACTTTTCCTAAAATTTAGCTCAAAGTTTAATTTTTTTTTACAAACTTGGATAAAAACTTTCCCTTGTAGGCAAATAGATAGAAAATCGTGACAATTCTAGCAAAAATGATATAATAAAACAAAAAGGAGATGTAATCATGTTCAAAGAATTTGGTGTAACCAATTTAGAAGTGACAAAAGATGATATTTGCAAGAATCCAAGCAACCCTATTTTGCGCATGTATGATGACGATGAATTAATTGGAACCTTTAGTATTCTAACTGGAGAAGTATTAGAAAATTTGGACTTGGCAGACTATGACATTCGTTTTGCTCAAAAGCAAATTGAGTTAAATCGCGATAACTACCTTGAAACATGGAAGGACTACGTGGGACTACTACATGCCTAAATATTCTTTCCTAAAGTATGGTATTGAAATTCGTCCTAACGAACATAACCATAAAGGTCAAAAAGCGCATATTCACATTTATATCCACGGAGAAGAAGTGGGTTCAATGTTTCTGAACGGTGAATTGAGAGATGGTAAAGTAAAAGCAAAAGACCTAAAAATAATAAGGCAATATGTTTTAGAAAATGCAGATGAACTTCAGACTTTATGGAATGAATACCAAAAGAGTGCATATTAACATCAAAGAATCTTAGTTTGCTAATCAACGATAAACAAAAAACAGCTAGCAATTTTAATTCCCACTATTCAACTAATGCCTAACTTAGGCACTAACCATCCTATTCCACTTGCAATTTTTAAAATAAATGTTACAATGAATATAGAAAAAGGTGTTGCGTCAACAACACCCCACAGATCCGTTTAAGACGGTGGCTGTAGTTACATAACTAAAAAATAGCTCGTTAACTCGCCAAAGTTAGGACGGCTATTTTTTTGTCTCTTTTACCAATTCAAGGATGAACTTCAGGAACGTGATAACAAAGTTACCAGCTACAAACATGAGTGTCAAAACCTCAAAAGGGAGGCAAATCTGGTTACTACTTTCTACTAAATACTATACTCTTCGAAAATCAAATTCAAACTGCGTCAGTTTCGCCTTGCCGTACTCAAATACAGTCTGCGGCTAGCTTCCTAGTTTGCTCTTTGATTTTCATTGAGTATAAGATTTTACAGGATCTGCACATAAGCATCACCATCCTTTCGATTTCGTAACCATCGTCTTCACTTCTCTGTTACACCATTGTACCATATAATTCCCCCTTTGAAATCCTCTTTTCAAATTAATCACCATTAAAACACATTCTCTAGCCTCCACCTGTCTTTTTTCACCTTCCCCTCCCTTATTTATAGGAAAATATGGTAAAATAGAACAGACTAAAAATCATCATTTCACGAAAGGATGCAAGATGAAAATTACGCAAGAAGAGGTAACACACGTTGCCAATCTTTCAAAATTAAGATTCTCTGAAGAAGAAACTGCTGCCTTTGCGACTACCTTGTCTAAGATTGTTGACATGGTTGAATTGCTGGGCGAAGTTGACACAACTGGTGTCGCACCTACTACGACTATGGCTGACCGTAAGACCGTACTCCGCCCTGATGTGGCCGAAGAAGGAACAGACCGCGATCGCTTGTTTAAAAACGTACCTGAAAAAGACAACTACTATATCAAGGTACCAGCTATCCTAGACGATGGAGGAGATGCCTAATGACTTTCAACAATAAAACCATTGAAGACTTGCACAATCTCCTTGTTTCTAAGGAAATTTCAGCAACTGAATTAACACAAGCAACGCTTGAAGATATCAAGTCTCGAGAGACAACTATCAACGCTTTTGTTACCATCTCTGAAGAGCACGCTCTTGCTCAAGCTAAATCCATTGATGAAGCTGGAATCGATGCTGACAATGTCCTTTCAGGAATTCCATTGGCTGTTAAGGATAACATCTCTACAGACGGTATTCTCACAACTGCAGCCTCAAAAATGCTCTATAACTACGAACCTATCTTTGATGCGACTGCGGTTGCCAATGCAAAAGCCAAGGGTATGATTGTCGTCGGAAAAACCAACATGGACGAATTTGCCATGGGTGGTTCTGGTGAGACTTCTTACTATGGTGCCACTAAAAACGCTTGGGACCAGACCAAGGTTCCTGGTGGTTCATCAAGTGGTTCTGCCGCAGCTGTAGCGTCAGGACAAATCCGCTTGTCACTTGGTTCTGATACTGGTGGTTCTATCCGCCAACCTGCTGCCTTCAACGGGATTGTTGGTCTCAAACCAACCTACGGAACGGTTTCTCGTTTCGGTCTCATTGCCTTTGGTAGCTCCCTAGATCAAATCGGACCTTTTGCGCCAACTGTTAAGGAAAATGCCCTCTTGCTCAATGCTATTGCCAGCGAAGATGTCAAAGACTCTACTTCTGCCCCTGTCCGCATTGCCGATTTTACTTCAAAAATCGGCCAAGACATCAAGGGTATGAAAATCGCTTTACCTAAGGAATATCTTGGTGAAGGGATTGACCCAGAGGTTAAGGAAACTATCCTGAATGTCGCTAAACACTTTGAAAAACTTGGTGCTATCGTTGAAGAAGTCAGCCTTCCTCACTCAAAATACGGTGTTGCCGTTTACTACATCATTGCTTCATCAGAAGCATCCTCAAACCTGCAACGTTTTGACGGTATCCGTTACGGATACCGCGCAGAAGATGCAAGCAACCTTGATGAAATCTATGTAAACAGCCGTAGTCAAGGTTTCGGTGAAGAAGTGAAACGTCGCATCATGCTAGGTACTTTCAGCCTTTCATCAGGTTACTACGATGCTTACTACAAGAAAGCTGGTCAAGTCCGTACCCTCATCATTCAAGATTTCGAAAAAGTCTTTGTGGATTATGACTTGATTTTGGGACCAACTGCTCCTAGTGTTGCCTATGACTTGGACTCACTCAACCACGACCCAGTTGCCATGTACTTGGCTGACCTCTTGACCATTCCTGTCAACTTAGCTGGTCTCCCAGGAATTTCGATTCCTGCTGGTTTCTCTCAAGGTCTACCTGTTGGTCTGCAATTGATTGGTCCTAAGTATTCTGAGGAAACCATTTACCAAGTTGCTGCTGCTTTTGAAGCAACAACAGACTACCACAAACAACAACCCGTGATTTTTGGAGGTGACAACTAATGAACTTTGAAACAGTCATTGGACTTGAAGTCCACGTAGAGCTCAACACCAATTCAAAAATCTTCTCACCTACTTCTGCCCACTTTGGAAATGACCAAAACGCCAACACTAACGTGATTGACTGGTCTTTCCCAGGAGTTCTGCCAGTTCTCAATAAAGGTGTTGTTGATGCTGGTATCAAGGCTGCTCTTGCCCTCAACATGGACATCCACAAAAAGATGCACTTTGACCGCAAAAACTACTTCTACCCTGATAATCCCAAAGCCTACCAAATTTCTCAGTTTGATGAGCCAATCGGTTATAACGGCTGGATTGAAGTCGAGCTAGAGGACGGTACGACTAAGAAAATCGGTATCGAACGTGCTCACCTAGAAGAAGACGCTGGTAAAAACACCCACGGTACAGATGGCTACTCTTATGTTGACCTCAACCGCCAAGGGGTGCCCTTGATTGAGATTGTATCTGAAGCTGACATGCGTTCGCCAGAAGAAGCCTACGCTTACCTAACAGCCCTCAAGGAAGTTATCCAGTACGCTGGCATTTCTGACGTCAAGATGGAAGAGGGTTCTATGCGTGTGGATGCCAACATTTCCCTTCGTCCTTATGGTCAAGAAAAATTCGGTACCAAGACTGAGTTGAAGAACTTGAATTCCTTCTCAAATGTCCGCAAGGGGCTTGAATATGAAGTCCAACGTCAAGCTGAAATCCTTCGCTCAGGTGGTCAAATCCGCCAAGAGACACGCCGTTACGATGAAGCCAACAAAGCAACCATCCTCATGCGTGTCAAGGAAGGTGCTGCAGACTACCGCTACTTCCCAGAACCAGACCTACCTCTCTTTGAAATCTCAGACGAGTGGATTGAGGAAATGCGTACAGAGTTGCCAGAGTTTCCAAAAGAACGCCGTGCACGTTATGTATCTGACCTTGGCTTGTCAGACTACGATGCTAGCCAGTTGACTGCTAATAAAGTCACTTCTGACTTCTTTGAAAAAGCTGTTGCCCTCGGTGGCGATGCTAAACAAGTCTCAAACTGGCTACAAGGTGAAGTTGCTCAGTTCTTGAACGCAGAAGGCAAGACACTGGAACAAATCGAATTGACACCAGAAAACTTGGTTGAAATGATTGCCATCATCGAAGACGGCACTATCTCTTCTAAGATTGCCAAGAAAGTCTTTGTCCACCTAGCTAAAAATGGCGGTGGCGCGCGTGAATACGTGGAAAAAGCTGGCATGGTTCAAATCTCAGATCCAGCTGTCTTGATTCCAATCATCCACCAAGTATTCGCCGATAACGAAGCTGCTGTTGCCGACTTCAAGTCAGGGAAACGTAACGCAGACAAGGCCTTCACAGGATTCCTTATGAAAGCAACCAAAGGCCAAGCCAACCCACAAGTTGCCCTTAAACTCCTTGCTCAGGAATTGGCGAAGTTGAAAGAAGATTAATATGTAAAGGAAACCAGCCCTGAGGTTGGTTTTTTTCTTGACAAACACAAGGAAAGCGTTTACAATATTACATGTAAAGTTTCCTAAAAGGAAAACTAAAAATCGCAACAAAAAGGAGTTAGTCATATGGCTACAATGAAAGCAGCTCGCTGGCATGCAGCAAAAGATGTTCGTATTCAAGAAGTAGAAGTCCCTGAGGTACTTCCGCACCAAGTAAAAGTTGCTGTTAAATTCACAGGAATTTGTGGTACTGACCTCCACGAATTTTTAGATGGTCCTATCTTCATCCCAACAGAAGAACATGTCTATTCTGGTCAAAAAGCACCAGTAACACTGGGACATGAATTTTCTGGTGAAATTGTAGAAGTCGGAAGCGATGTTACTCGTGTTAAAGTTGGTGATCGTGTTGCTGTAGAACCAATTCTAGCTAAGAATAACTTAGTTGGTAATTATAATTTGGATCCAAACCTTAATTTTGTCGGTTTGGCTGCAGATGGTGGATTTGCCAAATATTGTGTTTTAGACGGTGACTTAGTACATGTCATTCCAGATAGCTTAAGCTATGAGCAAGCAGCTCTCACTGAGCCAGCTGCTGTTGCAGTTTATGCCGTTCGTCAATCAGCACTAAAAGCTGGTGATACTGCTGCTGTCTTTGGCTTAGGTCCGATTGGTCTCTTAATTGTAGAAGCCCTTCGTGCAGCGGGTGCTTCTAAGATTTATGCTGTTGAACTATCACCTGAACGTCAAGCAAAAGCTGAAGAGTTAGGAGCTATCGTTGTCCGTCCGGAAGAAGGTGAAACAGCTGTTGAAGCTATTCATCGTTTAACAAACGGTGGTGTAGATGTTTCCTATGAAGTAACGGGTGTGCCAGTAGTTTTAGGACAAGCCTTAGCTGCCGTACATAAAGCAGGTGAGTGCATGGTGGTCTCTATCTGGGAACGAGAAGCAAATATTAATCCGAATGAATTTGCAATCCAAGAAAAGACACTAAAAGGAATCATTGCTTATCGTCATATCTTCCCTAAAGTATTAGAATTGATGGAACAAGGCTACTTCTCTGCTGAAAAATTAGTTACTAAGAAAATTAAATTGGAAAATATCGTCGAAGAAGGCTTTATCGAATTAACTCAAGATAAGTCACAAATTAAAATTTTGGTAGAACCAGAATAAAAAATCAATCTTTTTAAGACAATACTAACAGGTCGGAGTAAACTTACTTCGGCCTTTTGAAATATAATACTCTTCGAAAATCTCTTCAAACCACGTCAGCGTCACATTACCGTACTCAAATACAGTTTGCAGCTTGCTTCCTAGTTTGCTCTTTGATTTCTATTGAGTATGAGAAGAAATATAGTGGATACTCTTTAACATTAACCACTCCACCTGACTAGGCAATATTCTTTTTCTCCCCCACTATATCCCAATAACTATTTTGGCTTTATTTTCAGAAGATTTTATGGTAAAATGAAGAGTAATAATATTTATTAAAGAGGTAAAAACATGATTGAAGCAAGCAAATTGAAAGCTGGTATGACATTTGAAACTGCAGACGGAAAATTGATCCGCGTTTTGGAAGCTAGCCACCACAAACCTGGTAAAGGGAACACGATCATGCGTATGAAATTGCGTGATGTCCGTACTGGTTCTACATTTGACACAAGCTACCGTCCAGAAGAAAAATTCGAACAAGCTATTATCGAAACTGTTCCAGCTCAATACTTGTACAAAATGGATGAAACTGCCTACTTCATGAACACTGAAACTTACGACCAATACGAAATCCCAGTCGTAAACGTTGAAAATGAATTGCTTTACATCCTTGAAAACTCTGATGTGAAAATCCAATTCTACGGAACTGAAGTAATCGGTGTAACTGTACCAACTACTGTTGAGTTGACAGTTGCTGAAACACAACCATCTATCAAAGGCGCTACTGTTACAGGTTCTGGTAAACCAGCAACTATGGAAACTGGACTTGTTGTCAACGTTCCAGACTTTATCGAAGCTGGACAAAAATTGATCATCAACACTGCAGAAGGAACTTACGTTTCTCGTGCCTAATCTCTAGAAAGAGGTCATTCTATGGGAATTGAAGAACAATTTGGCGAAATCGTTATCGCTCCACGTGTACTTGAAAAAATCATTGCCATCGCAACTGCTAAAGTTGATGGTGTCCACTCATTTTCAAATAAATCCGTATCTGATACCCTATCAAAACTCTCTCTTGGTCGTGGCGTCTACTTAAAAGAAAGCAACGAAGAACTAACTGCTGACATCTATCTCTATCTTGAGTACGGTGTGAAGGTACCAAAAGTGGCTCTTGCTATTCAAAAAGCAGTCAAAGATGCTGTCCGTGATATGGCTGATGTGGAACTTGCTGCTGTTAACATCCATGTTGCAGGAATCGTTCCAGACAAAACACCAAAACCTGAGTTGAAAGATCTATTTAACGAGGACTTCCTCAATGACTAGTCCATTATTAGAATCTAGACGTGAACTTCGTAAATGCGCTTTTCAAGCTCTCATGAGCCTTGAATTCGGCACAGATATGGAAACAGCTTGTCACTTTGCCTACACGCATGACCGTGAAGATGCAGATGTGCAAATCCCTACCTTTCTTCTGAACTTGGTTTCTGGCGTTCAAGCTCAAAAAGACGAGTTGGATAAACAAATCAACCAGCACCTCAAGTCAGGCTGGACAGTTGAACGCTTGACCTTGGTCGAAAAAAACTTACTACGCTTGGGTATCTTTGAAATCACATCATTTGATACACCTCAGCTGGTAGCAGTCAATGAAGCCATTGAACTCGCTAAGAATTTTTCAGATCAAAAATCAGCCCGCTTCATCAACGGACTGCTTAGCCAATTTGTAACTGAAGAAAATGAATAATCAAAAAGGCGTTTGGTCTTCCAAGCACCTTTTGACTTTCCCCTTTGCACAAAGTAAGAGCCACATAAAAACTAGAACTGGCAGTCAGTTCTAGTTTTTGCGTATTCTAAAGAATTATACTCAATGAAAATCAAAGAGCAAACTAGGAAGCTAGCCGTAGGCTGCTCAAAACACGGTTTTGAGGTTGTGGATAGAACTGACGAAGTCAGTAACATATATACGACAAGGCGAAGCTGACGTGGTTTGAAGAGATTTTCGAAGAGTATTAGTATTTTCTAAACCGTTGATAGCGCTCTTCCAACAACTCTTCTAACGGTTTTTGTGAAAGTATGGCTAGCTCCGTTTGGAGTTCTTTTTTCACAGTCTTAATCAGTTCTTTGCTCGAAAATCCTGCTTCAGAAATCACCTTATCCACCACGGCCATCTCTAACAGCTCATGTGAAGTGATTTTCATCAGTTCTGCTGCTTCCATGGCACGAGTACCGTCCTTCCATAGAATGGAAGCAAAGCCTTCTGGACTGAGAATGGCATAGATAGAATTTTCCAGCATCCAGACACGGTCTGCAACGGCCAGAGCCAGTGCACCGCCTGAACCACCTTCACCGATAATGATGGCGATAATCGGAACTTTCAGGTCACTCATTTCCATGAGATTGCGAGCGATAGCTTCACCTTGACCACGTTCTTCCGCGCCGACACCAGGATAGGCACCTGCTGTATTGATAAAGGTCACAACTGGACGGCCAAACTTTTCTGCCTGTTTCATCAACCGTAGGGCCTTACGATAGCCTTCTGGATGTGGTTGGCCAAAATTTCGTTTGAGGTTATCTTGCAAACTCTTGCCTTTTTGGATACCAACCACTGTTACGGCTTGATCTCCAAGCCAGCCAATACCACCAACAACTGCACCATCGTCACGAAAAGAACGGTCACCGTGTAATTGGATAAAGTCATCAAAAATGCCTGTCGCAAAGTCCAAGGTTGTCAAGCGACTCTGCTCACGCGCTTCTCTGACTATTTTTGCAATATTCATCTAGGACTCCCTCCGTGCAATCTGACTAGGCTAGCAATGGTGTCTGGCAAGTCTCTTCTTTTGACAATAGCATCTACAAAGCCATGTTCCAGTAGGAATTCTGCCTTTTGGAAATCCTCAGGCAAGCTTTCACGAACCGTATTTTCAATCACACGACGCCCAGCAAAACCGACCAAGCTCTGTGGTTCAGCCAGAATGATATCACCTTCCATAGCGAAAGAAGCTGTCACACCACCTGTCGTTGGATCTGTCAAAATAGTCAGGTAAAAGAGACCTGCATTTGAATGGCGTTTAACCGCTGCAGAGATCTTGGCCATCTGCATGAGACTCATGATTCCTTCCTGCATACGGGCTCCACCAGAGGCTGTGAAGAGAACAACTGGCAACTGTTCAACAGTCGCATACTCAAACAAACGAGTGATTTTCTCCCCTACAACCGTACCCATAGAAGCCATGATAAAGTTGGAATCCATAATCCCAAGAGCCACAGTCTGACCTTTAATAAGAGCAGTTCCTGTCACAACAGCTTCATCCAGACCAGTTTTTTCACGCATAGCTGCTAGTTTCTTTTGATAACCAGGGAAATGCAAGGGATCCTTGCTTTCAATCCCTGTAAACAATTCCTTGAAGGTTCCCATATCAATCATCAAAGCCAAGCGTTCTTGGGCAGAAATACGAAAGGTATAGCTACAATGCGGACAGATACGCTCACTTCCCAGATCCTTCTGATAAATGGTATGCTTACAGCCTGGACACTGGGAGAATAATTCATCTGGAACCTCTGGCTTGGCTTGAGGTTTTTCCCTAACCGAACGATTGGGATTAATTCGAATATACTTATCTTTTTTACTAAATAGAGCCATTGATTCCCCTTTTCGGTTTAAACTCTTGAAGTCATTTTATTCTTTTTCTTGATATTTGGGTAAGAAGGTTTCCATCAAGAAGGAAGTATCGTAATCTCCAGCAATGACATTGCGATCTGAAATGAGGTCAAGCTGGAAATCTGCATTGGTCTGCACCCCTTCAATCTCTAATTCATAGAGGGCACGTTGCATTTTCATAAGTGCATCAAAACGATTTTCACCGTGAACGATGATTTTGGCAATCATACTATCATAATAAGGTGGAATGGTATAGCCTGGATAAACTGCTGAATCCACGCGCAAGCCAACTCCTCCACTTGGCAGATAGAGATTGGTAATCTTACCTGGACTTGGAGCAAAGTTTAAGGCTGGATTTTCTGCATTAATACGACACTCGATAGCATGACCGCGTAGGACAATATCTTCTTGCTTAACAGACAGGGGCTGACCTGCCGCAATGCGAATCTGTTCCTTAACGATATCAACGCCTGAAACAAATTCTGTTACTGGATGTTCCACCTGTACACGAGTATTCATCTCCATGAAGTAGAAATTGCCACTTGCTTCATCAAGGAGAAACTCAATGGTCCCTGCATTCTCATAGCCAACAGACTCTGCTGCTCGAACAGCAGCAGCACCGATTTCATTACGCAACGTTTTTCCGATTGCAATCGAAGGACTTTCTTCCAAAACCTTTTGGTTATTCCGTTGAAGAGAACAATCCCGTTCCCCCAAGTGAATCACATGTCCATGCTCATCTCCTAGGATTTGAACCTCGATGTGACGAGCTGGATAGATAACCCGTTCTATGTACATGGCACCATTGTCATAATTGGCCTTGGCTTCACTTGAAGCAGTATCAAAGGCGGAAACGAGATCTTCTGGTTTTTCAACCTTACGAATCCCTTTACCACCTCCACCTGCTGAAGCCTTGAGCATAACAGGGTAGCCAATTTTTTCAGCAACAATCAAAGCTTCCTCAGAGTTATGCACTTCTCCATCCGAACCTGGTATAACAGGCACGCCTGCTTTGATCATCTGAGCACGCGCATTGATCTTATCCCCCATCATATCCATAACATGACCAGATGGACCGATAAACTTAAGCCCCACCTCTTCACACATAGTTGCAAATTTGGAATTTTCACTAAGAAATCCAAAACCTGGGTGAATGGCTTCTGCCTCAGTCAAGACTGCAGCTGATAGAACCGCATTGATATTGAGATAAGACTCTGTTGCCTTGCCAGGGCCGATACAAACTGCTTCATCTGCCAAAAGCGTATGAAGGGCTTCCTTATCAGCAGTTGAATAAACCGCCACCGTTGCAATCCCCAATTCACGCGCCGCACGGATAATACGAACCGCAATTTCACCACGATTGGCAATTAAAATTTTTCGAAACATGGAGAACCTCCTTAGTTCCCTATTGCAAAGGTAAGAGTACCACTGGCCGCAAGCTTGCCATCCACTTCAGCCTTTGCTTCAACCACAGCTATGGTGCCACGACGTTTTACAAAAGTCGCTGTCATAACCAATTGGTCGCCTGGTACAACTTGCTTCTTGAATTTAACCTTATCCATACCAGCGTAAAAGACTAGTTTTCCTTTATTTTCAGGTTTTGACAACTCCAAGACACCAGCTGTTTGCGCCAAGGCTTCCATGATTAGAACACCTGGCATAACTGGATATTGAGGGAAATGACCGTTAAAGAAGGGTTCGTTGATGGTCACATTTTTGATGGCAACAATGGTGTCCTCGCTCACTTCCAATACACGGTCTACTAGGAGCATAGGATAACGGTGGGGAAGGGCTTCTTTGATTCCTTGAATATCGATCATTTGATACGTACCAATCCTTTACCAAACTCAACCATTTCTTCGTTAGAAACGAGAATTTCCGTTACCACACCATCCTTAGGAGCTGGGATTTCATTCATGACTTTCATAGCTTCGATGATCACCAATGTTTGACCTTTTTTGACACTATCACCAACTGAAACGAAGGCAGGTTTATCAGGTCCAGCAGCCAAGTAAGCCACCCCAACAAGTGGGCTCTCTACAACATCTCCCTCAGCAGCTACACTTGCTTCAACTGAAGCAGGAACTTCTTCCACTACAGTTTCTACTGGAGCAGATGTTGAAGCTACTGGACTTGGTGTTGCTACAGCAGGCGCAGGAGCGACCTGAGGTGCAACTTCAGGCACAAGTCTAGCTTCATTCTTGCTAAACTGTAACTCATCCGTCCCATTTCTATAAGAAAATTCTCTCAAACTTGATTGGTCAAATTGAGCCATCAAGTCTTTAATATCGTTTAAATTCATAGTTATTTATTCTCCCAACGTTTGAAAGCAAGAACTGCATTGTGGCCACCAAAACCAAAAGTATTTGAAATAGCGTATGGAATTTCTTGCTCCAAGCCTTGTCCATAAACGACATTGGCTTCGATATAATCTGATACTTCACTTGTTCCAGCTGTCATTGGTACAAAGTTATGACGCATAGCCTCGATTGTGACGATAGCTTCTACTGCACCTGCAGCACCCAGCAAATGTCCTGTGAATGATTTGGTTGATGATACAGGCACTTCCTTACCAAGAACAGCTACGATGGCACCACTTTCTCCTTTTTCATTAGCAGGAGTTGACGTTCCGTGAGCATTGACATAGGCTACTTGCTCTGGAGAAATCTCAGCTTCCTCCAAGGCTAGTTTGATGGCTTTGATAGCTCCTTGACCTTCTGGATGAGGAGAAGTCATATGGTAGGCATCACAAGTATTTCCGTAACCAACCACTTCAGCAAGGATAGTAGCCCCACGTTTTTCAGCGTGTTCAAGGCTTTCAAGAACTAACATCCCAGAACCTTCACCCATGACAAAACCGTTACGGTCTTTATCAAATGGAATGGAAGCACGAGTTGGGTCCTCTGTAGTAGAGAGAGCTGTTAGGGCTTGGAAACCAGCAATAGCAAAAGGTGTGATAGAGGCTTCTGAACCACCTACCAACATAACGTCTTGGAAACCAAATTTAATTGAGCGGAAGGCATCCCCAATCGCGTCATTTGATGAAGCGCAGGCAGTATTGATGGATTTACAAACACCGTTTGCTCCAAAACGCATAGCAACATTTCCTGAAGCCATATTTGGCAAAGCTTTTGGAAGGGTCAATGGTTTCACACGTTTTGGTCCTTTGTCATTTAGGCGAAGCACTTGATCTTCAATTTCCTTGATTCCACCAATACCAGAGGCAACGATAACACCAAAACGATCCCTGTCAAGAGCCTCTACATCCAGATTAGCGTGATTGACAGCCTCTTGGGCTGCATATAAAGCATACAAAGAATAGTTGTCAAAACGGTTGGTATCTTTCTTTACAAAGTATTTATCAAAAGGAAAATCTTGAATTTCTGCTGCATTATGCACATCAAAGTCACTATGATCAAATTTCGTAATTTGACCAATTCCGATTTTTCCAGTTGTCAAACTATTCCAAAATTCTTCTGGTGTATTTCCGATTGGAGATGTTACTCCATAACCTGTTACTACTACGCGATTTAGTTTCATCTTTTTTACCTCTAGCTTCTGCTACATACTTAAGCCACCATCAATGGCAACCACTTGACCAGTTAGATAATCTTGGCCTGCTAAAAATACTGTCAAATCTGCAACCTGCTCTGCCTGACCAAATTCTTTCATAGGAATTTGTGCCAGCATAGCATCTTTTACCTTGTCTGATAGAACAGCTGTCATATCGGACTCAATCATTCCAGGTGCAATAGCATTAACTCTGATATTGCGATTGGCCACTTCACGAGCCACAGACTTAGTAAAACCAATCAAACCAGCCTTAGAAGCTGCATAGTTAGCTTGACCGATATTTCCCATCAAACCAACAACACTAGACATATTAATGATAGCACCTTCTCTGGCTTTCATCATCGGTTTCAAGACTGATTGTGTCATGTTAAAGGCACCAGTCAAGTTAACCTTGAGCACTTTTTCAAAATCCGCTTCTGTCATCTTGAGCATAAGGGTATCTTGGGTAATCCCTGCATTATTGACCAAAACATCTACTGAACCCAGCTCTGCAATAGCTTGATCAACCATACGTTTAGCGTCTGCAAAATCTGATACATCTCCTGAAATGGGAACCACCTTGACACCATAGTTTGAAAACTCAGCGAGCAATTCTTCTGAAATTGCACCACGACTGTTTAAGACAATATTGGCTCCTGCTTGAGCAAACTTATGGGCAATGGCAAGACCAATTCCACGACTCGAACCTGTAATAAAGATATTTTTATTTTTTAGTTGCATTCTTTTCTCCTGTTTCCTCTTGTATTTATGGGAGAAGGGATTACTTGTTTTCTAGCAAAGTTTCCAAACTAGCCTGATCTTCAACATTGGCTAGTTTAGCGGTCTTATCAATTTTTTTGACAAAACCTGACAAGACTTTCCCCGGGCCAATCTCGATAAAGTTAGTTACGCCTGCTTCTTGCATAACTGCAATACTTTCATAGAAACGAACTGGTTCCTTGACCTGACGCGTCAAGAGTTGAGCAATGTCTTCTTTTTGCATAACTGCAGCTTCTGTATTGCCGACTAGGGGACAAGTGAAATCTGAAAAACTTACCTGAGCTAGAGTTTCAGCTAGTCTCTGGCTGGCAGGCTCAAGGAGAGCGGTATGAAAGGGCCCTGAAACTTTGAGAGGAATCAAGCGTTTAGCTCCTGCCTCCTGCAAGAGTTCGACAGCTCGATCAACTGCTACCACTTCTCCACCAATCACGATTTGTGCAGGTGTATTATAGTTGGCTGGAGTAACCACTCCAAGTTCAGAAGCTTTTTGACAGACTTCTTCAATGACCTCTACTGGCGTATTGAGAACTGCTACCATCTTGCCAGAGCCAGCAGGAGCCGCTTCTTCCATATAGGCGCCACGCTTAGCAACTAAGGCTACCGCATCTTCAAAATCCAAAGCACCGCTGGCCACCAAGGCAGAGTATTCTCCAAGAGACAAACCAGCAACCATATCAGGCTGATAGCCCTTTTCTTGTAATAAACGGTAAATAGCAACTGAAGTTGCTAAAATAGCTGGTTGCGTATAGCGGGTCTGATTGAGTTTTTCTTCCTCCGTATCAATGAGATGACGTAAATCATAACCAAGTACCTGACTCGCTTGATCAATCGTCTCTTTGACAATAGGGTAGTGATCATAGAGATCCCGTCCCATACCTAGATACTGGGCACCTTGACCAGCAAATAAAAAGGCTGTTTTAGTCATTTCTTACAACTCCTGCCCAACGAGAGGCTTCTTCTTGAATTTTCTTAGCTGCTCCGTAATACAAATCTTTTAGTATTTCTTCAACGGTTTCTTCTTTGGAAACAAGACCTGCAATCTGACCTGCCATGACAGAGCCTCCATCCACATCTCCGTGAACAACCGCTTTAGCTAGAGCACCTGCTCCCATTTGTTCAAAAATTTCCAAATCGGGATTTTCTTGTTTAAAGGCATCTTTCTCAGCTTTTTCAAAATCACGAGTCAACTGATTTTTAATCGCACGAACAGCATGTCCAAAGTGTTGAGCTGAAATTGTAGTATCAATATCTCTAGCTTTTAAAATTTTCGCCTTATAATTTGGATGGGCATTAGACTCTTTGGCAACGACAAAGCGAGTTCCAACCTGAACAGCCTCTGCACCTAGCATAAATCCAGCAGCAGCACCTTCACCATCCGCAATCCCTCCTGCAGCAATAACAGGAATAGATACAGCAGCAGCAACCTGACGCACCAAGGTCATGGTAGTTAATTTACCGATATGCCCCCCAGCCTCCATTCCTTCTGCAATAACGGCATCCGCACCGATTTTTTCCATGCGTTTAGCTAGGGCAACACTTGGCACAACAGGAATAACCGTAATACCAGCTTCATGGAAGCGTTCCATGTATTTACCAGGATTTCCTGCGCCTGTTGTTACTACCTTAACATCTTCCTCGATAACGAGATCTACAATATCTTCCACAAAGGGAGACAAGAGCATGATGTTGACACCAAAAGGTTTATCCGTTAACGATTTGATCTTGTCAATATTTGCCTTGACGACTTCTTTCGGGGCATTCCCCCCACCGATAATCCCTAGTCCTCCAGCCTTGGAAACAGCCCCTGCCAAATCACCATCAGCGACCCAGGCCATTCCTCCTTGGAAAATAGGATAATCAATGTTCAATAATTCTGTAATACGCGTTTTCATAGTGCCTCCATCGTTTCTTGCTTACGTAATAGTTCGATACCGTCATAATTTGACAATCAAACTATTGCCTAAACAAGAGGGAGCGGGTTTCCCTACTCCTTCTATCTTATATTCTGCTTATTTTGTTTGCTCTTCAACGTAGGCAACCAAGTCACCAACTGTTTTCAAGTCATCTTCTGCTTCGATTTGGATATCAAAAGCATCTTCGATTTCTGAGATTACTTGGAACAAGTCCAATGAATCTGCGTCCAAATCATCAAAAGTTGATTCAAGTGTTACTTCTGATGCGTCTTTCCCAAGTTCTTCAACGATAATTTCTTGTACTTTTTCAAATACTGCCATGATAGGACTCCTTTAAAATAAATAGTTTTTTTATAACAATGTGTTCACCACATGATTACCTAAATTGTAAGAATGAGCGTGCCCCATGTCAAGCCTCCACCGAAGCCTGATAGAAGAACAGTCTGGCTACCGTCTAAACGGATGAGGCCTTGTTCTACACACTCTGAAAGTAAAATCGGGATACTGGCTGCACTGGTATTTCCATACTCCATCATATTTGCTGGAAGTTTAGCTCGGTCGACACCGATTTTTCTAGCCATCTTATCCAAGATACGGTCATTAGCCTGATGAAGTAGTAAATAATCCAAGTCTGTCGCC
This sequence comes from Streptococcus pseudopneumoniae, assembly GCF_001070815.1. Classification (GTDB taxonomy): domain Bacteria; phylum Bacillota; class Bacilli; order Lactobacillales; family Streptococcaceae; genus Streptococcus; species Streptococcus pseudopneumoniae_P. Next base: position 49,358 of record NZ_JVLX01000032.1, read on the forward strand.
TCTATAGGAGACTCATCAATAGTCTGTTTGATAGACTTGGCTACATCTCTAATGGCAAAATCAAAGACTGCGCGTCCATCCATCTTCAAAAATGAATCTGCATTTTCTTGATCTGAAAATGGAGAATGCAAGCCTGAATGTCCATAGGTCAGACACTCACTGCGACTTCCATCGCTATTGAGACTCTCAGCTAAGAAATGCTCTTGCTCGCTAGTTTCTAGCAAGACTCCACCAGCACCATCTCCAAACAACACAGCTGTTGATCGATCTGACCAATCAACTGCCTTAGAGAGGGTTTCACTACCAATCACTAAGCCTTTTTGAAAGCGACCAGAAGCGATAAACTTTTCAGCAGTTGAAAGAGCAAATACAAATCCACTGCAAGCCGCTGTTAGGTCAAAAGCAAAGGCCTTATTAGCACCAATATTAGCTTGAACACGAGCAGCTGTAGAGGGCATCATCGAATCTGGAGTAATAGTAGCTAGAATGATAAAATCCAGCTCTTCTCCTGTGATTCCAGCTTTTGCCATCAGTTTCTTAGCAACCTCTGTAGCCAAATCACTAGTAGATTCTGTTCTTGAAATATGCCTTTGACGTATTCCCGTCCGACTTGAAATCCACTCATCATTGGTATCCATAATCTGGGCCAAATCATGATTTGTAACCACTTGCTCTGGCACATAATGAGCAACCTGGCTTATTTTTGCAAAAGCCATTATCTCAAATCCTCCAAAAATTGATAAAGATTAGTCAAACCTTTGCTCATAATCTCAATTTCTTGCTTACTCATACCATCGATGATTTTTTCAACCATGGTCTTATGGAAGCGTTTATGTAGCCTATGAACCAAGCGACCTTTCTTTGTCAAATGCAGATGCACCACACGTCTATCATGTTCTGAACGAACGCGTTCAATGTAACCTTTGCGTTCGAGATTATTCAAACTAGTCGTAACTGTCCCAAGAGTCACCATCAACTCTTTTGACACTTGACTTGGTGTCACATCTGGGAATTTCCCAATCACATCAATCGTATGCATTTCTTTGATGGAGATATCTTTGAAACGACTACCCCTCAAGCTAACTTCCTCGATAACGAGGACATTATTAAATATAGATGTTAAATATTCATTAATTCGTTGGTAGTCCAATCTTTCCTTCCCTCCTTTTCAAAAAAACTTTTAGAATCAAAACATTTGACAAAAGAATTATATCAAAGTTCAAAGAATGGTGCAAGTATTTTTTTATTTTCCTGTAAATTTAGGTCTTCTTCTTTCCGAATGAGCCCGAACTCCCTCTTTGAAATCCTCTGTTTGAGCTAAGGATTCCTGTAGGTTCAGTTCTAAAGTAGCATAATCCTGCCAATCTTTAAATTGGCTCTCCCAGACCAACTTCTTGATAGCAGCATAAGAATTAACTGATCCACGTCTTAATTTTTTAAGAAGCTGTTCTCTCGTCTTTTCAAGTCTATCAGCTTCACAGACGCGGTAAACTAGGCCCCACTCTAAAGCTTTGTCTGCTGTTAAAGCTTCTCCTGTCATAGCTAATTGAACAGCACGCGTCACACCAATACTACGACTCAAGAGATGAATCCCACCTGCATCTGGAGCCAGGCCAACTCCAACAAAAGCTTGGATAAATTTAGCCTTATCCGTTGCCAGACAGAAATCTGCAGCAACAGCCATATTCGCTGCGGCACCTGCAACAGCCCCATCAACCTCCATCAAGACAGGCTTTGCAATCTGCTTGATTTTATAAGAAATAGTATTGACTAATTCTGCGATTTTCGTCAATGATGGAATATCATCCTCATCTACTGCTCGCTTCATCTCTACTAAATCTCCACCAACAGAGAAGACTTTGCCATTCGCGTTGATTAAGACAAAATGCACAGCCGGATCCTCTTCTGCCAAAGTCAGAGCTTCTAAAATCTCCTCGCACATAGGGATATGAAAACCATTTGCGACCTCAGGACGATTCAAGGTAAGAATTGCCAAATCCTCTTCAAGCTGATAAATAATGTGTTCCATCAGGACTCCTTTTTATTTTATAAGCAGTTTAAATTATTCTATTTTCAAAGTATATCTTTTTTAAAATCAGAAAGCAAGAAAAAATCAACTGAAAGTGTCTCAGCCGATTAGAAAGGCTCGCTTTATACTAGAAAGCATCTTATTTTCTTCATTGAAAAAAGGCTTTCTTTCTGCTATAATCGTATAAAATACTTACTTTAGGAGTTCTTATGAAAGTTGTTAAATTTGGAGGTAGCTCTCTTGCCTCTGCTGGTCAATTAGAAAAAGTTTTAAACATCGTTAAAAGCGATCCAGAGCGCCGTTTTGTAGTTGTTTCTGCACCTGGGAAACGCAATGCCGAAGATACTAAGGTTACGGATGCCTTGATTAAATACTACCGCGACTATGTTGCTGGTAACGATATTAGCAAGAGCCAAAACTGGATTATCGACCGCTATGCTGCTATGGTTAGTGAATTGGGACTGAAGCCAGCTATTCTAGAAAGAATTTCTAAAAGTATTCGTGCCTTAGCCACTCTTCCTATCGAAGAAAACGAATTTCTCTACGATACTTTCCTAGCAGCGGGTGAAAACAACAATGCTAAATTGATTGCTGCCTATTTTAACCAAAATGGTATTGATGCACGCTATGTTCATCCTAGAGAAGCTGGTATTGTGGTCACAAGTGAACCTGGTCACGCTCGCATCATTCCATCAAGTTATGACAAGATTGAAGAATTAACAAACGCCAATGAAGTCCTTGTCATTCCTGGTTTCTTTGGAGTTACTAAGGAAAATCAAATCTGTACCTTCTCACGTGGAGGTTCTGATATCACTGGTTCTATCATTGCTGCCGGTGTTAAGGCAGACCTCTATGAAAACTTTACGGATGTTGATGGTATCTTTGCAGCTCACCCTGGTATTATCCACCAACCACACTCAATCCCTGAGTTGACCTACCGTGAAATGCGTGAGTTGGCCTATGCAGGCTTCTCAGTTCTTCATGACGAAGCACTTCTTCCTGCCTACCGTGGAAAAATTCCTCTGGTTATCAAGAATACCAACAATCCTGATCATCCAGGTACTCGTATCGTTCTAAAACACAGTAGTGATGAATTTCCAGTAGTAGGAATTGCTGGTGACTCTGGCTTTGTCAGCATCAACATGTCTAAATACCTCATGAACCGTGAGGTTGGATTTGGACGCAAGGTTCTTCAAATCCTTGAAGATCTTAACATCGGTTGGGAACATATGCCAACAGGTATCGACGATCTTTCAATCATTCTCCGTTCTCGCGAACTAACTCCTATCAAGGAAGAAGAAATCCTTCGTCAGTTGGTTCAAAAGGCTGAAGTAGACCATGCAGAAATCGAGCACGACCTTTCAATCATTATGATTGTTGGAGAAAAGATGAAGAGCCATATCGGAGTAACTGCTACTGCGACACGTGCTCTATCTGAAAATAAGATCAACATCCAGATGATGTCTCAAGGTTCTAGTGAAGTGTCTATCATGTTTGTTGTCCATAAGGACCAAGAGAAAGCAGCTATTAAAGCCCTCTACAATGCCTTTTTCGGTGAAAGTAAGGAAGACTAAGCATGGCTCAATCACTTAACAAAACAGTGCTCCTCAATACGACAGGCACCTCCTACCTCTCTATAGCTGGGAAAGTTGGGAAATTCCTTGTCGGAGATCAGGCTTTGGAATTTTACCCCGATGTCAATGTTGAACAATTTATCCAGATTCCTTGGAGCCATATCAACCAAATTGGAGCTAATGTTACTGGTCGCAAAATCAGTCGCCACTTCGAAGTCTTTACAGACAGAGGAAAATTCCTCTTTGCTTCAAAAGACTCAGGTGCCATTCTCAAAATTGCACGCGAAAAGCTGGGCAATGACAAGGTCGTCAAACTTCCTACTCTGATTCAGACCATTGGTCAAAAATTTAAAAATTTATTTGCAAAAAAGTAGAAACTTTAGTATAATCATAGCAACGGATAAGTAGGTTATCTTCTTCTTTCAGAAAGTCTGCGGATGCTGCGAGCAGATAGGAGGGATAGGTGAAATTCTACCGTTAGTAACAATTGCATACACAATCAAGTGCACACCTGTGAAGTTGGATGGAACCGTGGCCCTGCCACTCCAACGCTTTGTCAGGTGTGCTTTTTTCATAAAGGAGTTCTTATGTTAGATATCAAACGTATTCGTACAGACTTTGATGCTGTCGCAGAAAAATTGGCTACACGTGGTGTAGATGCTACTGTCTTGAATGAAATGAAAGAAATCGATGCTAAACGTCGTGACATCTTGGTCAAGGTTGAAACTCTCAAGGCAGAACGCAACACAGTTTCTGCTGAGATTGCCCAAGCTAAGCGCAACAAGGAAAATGCAGATGACAAGATTGCTGCCATGCAAACCCTATCTGCTGAGGTTAAAGCTTTGGATGCTGAATTGGCAGACATCGATGCTAAATTGACAGAATTTACCACTACTCTTCCAAATATCCCAGCTGACAGCGTTCCTGTTGGGGCTGACGAAGACGACAATGTGGAAGTTCGCCGTTGGGGTACTCCACGCGAGTTTGATTTCGAACCTAAAGCTCACTGGGATCTTGGCGAAGACCTTGGTATCCTTGATTGGGAACGTGGGGGTAAAGTAACCGGCGCTCGCTTCCTCTTCTATAAAGGACTCGGCGCTCGTTTGGAACGTGCCATCTACAACTTTATGTTGGATGAACATGGAAAAGAAGGCTATACAGAAGTCATCACACCTTACATGGTTAACCACGACTCTATGTTTGGAACTGGTCAATATCCAAAATTCAAGGAAGATACTTTTGAACTCAGCGACAGCAATTACGTCCTCATTCCTACAGCTGAGGTTCCTCTAACAAACTACTACCGTGATGAAATCCTTGACGGTAAAGACCTGCCAATCTACTTCACTGCTATGAGCCCATCATTCCGTTCTGAGGCTGGTTCAGCTGGTCGAGATACTCGTGGCTTGATTCGTTTGCACCAATTCCATAAGGTTGAAATGGTTAAATTTGCCAAGCCAGAAGAATCTTACGAAGAATTGGAAAAAATGACAGCCAACGCTGAAAACATTCTTCAAAAACTTAACCTTCCATACCGTGTCGTTGCTCTCTCTACAGGAGATATGGGCTTCTCAGCTGCGAAGACTTACGACTTGGAAGTGTGGATTCCAGCACAAAATACCTACCGTGAAATCTCAAGCTGTTCAAACACAGAAGATTTCCAAGCCCGTCGTGCCCAAATCCGTTACCGTGATGAAGCAGATGGCAAGGTGAAATTGCTCCATACCTTGAACGGTTCTGGACTTGCAGTTGGACGTACCGTGGCTGCTATTCTTGAAAACTACCAAAATGCAGATGGTTCTGTGACCATCCCAGAAGCACTTCGTCCATACATGGGTGGAGCTGAAGTTATCAAACCATAAAAAATAAGGTTTAGCTATTTCTAGCTAGACCTTTTTTCGTAACCAATTCAGATAAGCGCCTAATACAAAGACTAAAATAATTAAGCAAATAGCGGTTTCAGCCACTACCAGATAATCCAGAAATGGAAGTTTCAAGATTCCCTGAGCCATTTTGAGCGAAGTAGCTGTGATAATGGTCGGGAAGGTGAGGGCTGAGAAGGCTGGTTGAAAACCTTGTTTTAAAATATTGGGCAGGCGAGTTAAAACAAAGAAAAAGAAGGATTGGGAAGCCAAGATCATGACAATCAAGAGCCAAGTTGGTAGGCTGGCTCCTCCAACTCGAACCAGGGAAGCCAAGAGTAGAGAGAAAGGAGCACAGTAGATTCCTTCTTGCCCAAGCAAGGCTAGTGGGAGCGGAGTTTTCTTTAAATCACTATAAATAAGGGGATAAAGATAGAAGGTTAGGAGAAAACCAAAACTCAAGGTCGCATAGGCAATTTCGATGATACCGACAAGAGGATAGGTCAAAGCTGCCACTGCTATCCCTACATAGAGAACCGTCCAGCTTGGAGTCGCACTGACTCTCTTTCCTGGACAGGCAAACTTGATGGTGAAACCAGCAATCAAGGCCACATCCAAGAGAAATGAAAACCACCAGAGCCCTTGCGCAACCAAAGGAAGATGAGGGAAGACGCGAAAGACATAAGTCGATAAAATCATCCCAGCCATGGGAAAGGTAGCCATTCCTGACAAAAGAGGAGGCTTGGTCAATTCTTGCTTGGTTTCCTTCCAATTAAACAGATGCAAAATCAGAAAGTAAATCCATAAAACCAAACCTGTCAGACTCAACAGATGAGACAGAATCGGCAACGTATCTAACATAAGATTTCCAGCTCCTGCCAAACCTAGCAAACAACCAGAAAATACCAAGGGGAGTTTTTTCATCCTAACCTCCAATAATCATGTTAGTTTCAGTATAGCATAAAAGCGCTTAAATGAGGACTTAAAAAATGAAGTCCGATTATTTCAGACTTCATTTGACTCAGATATGAATTAAGCATAAGGTTGCAATTCTGGATTAATTGGTGTATTAGCTAGATTGTTGGCATAGTTACAGAGGCTTGCTAGGCTGACACCAAGAACCACATCCAAGGCATTTTGTTGGGTGTAACCAGCTTCTAAAAACTCAGCTAAGGCTTCATCTCCTACACGACCCTTGGTATTGATTACCGCCAAGGTAAACTTAGCTAGGGTGTCCAATTTAGGATCTGTTTCAATTGGAGTACGATTGCGAAGGGCTTGCAGAAGATCATCATTCATCTGGATTTGTTTGATGGAAAAGGCTGTGTGACCTGCGACGCAGAAGGCACAACCATTGGTCACAGCTGCAGTGATCTGCACCACTTCACGCTCAACAGGCGTCAAGCTGTTGCGACGATTGATGGCTCCGACAGTACGATAAGCCTCTAAAGCAGTCGGTGCATTAGCCAAGAGACCGATTAGATTGGGAATATAGCCATTATTATCTTTTTCTACTGTTTCAAGAACTTCTTTCACTTCTGCTGGTGCTGATTCGACTGTATGAATTGTAAATGTTGTCATTATAAAACCTCTTTTCATGTTGTTGAAACCTAGTCTATCACAGATTCTATACCATGTATAATATATATTTTAAATTACACTGATAGAAATTTTTTATGAAAGCAAAAAAATCACACGAGCTGTGTGATTTCATTATTTGTCAAAATACTTTTTAGTTTCAGCAATAACGACTGGTGATAAAACTAAGAGGGCAATCAAGTTTGGCAGAGCCATCAAGGCATTGACAATATCTGCGATAATCCAAACCATATCCAACTCGATAAATCCTCCTAGCAAGACCATGAGCACAAAGACCACACGGTAGAGCCAGATAAAGCGAACCCCAAAGAGAAACTCAAAACAACGTTCTCCGTAATAGTTCCAACCTAGAATCGTTGTAAAGGCAAAGAGCACAAGGAAGATGGTCAAAAGGGCAGGTCCAAAGTGTGAAAAGACTGTTGAGAAAGCTGACTGAGTCAAGGCAACTCCATTTAAATCGCCACTCCAAACACCAGTCACCAAGATGGTCAAACCAGTCAGAGTACAGATAATGAGGGTGTCAATAAAGGTTCCTGTCATGGAAATCAATCCTTGCTCTACCGGTTCATTTGTCTTAGCCGCAGCAGCTGCAATGGGAGCCGAACCCAGACCAGATTCGTTCGAGAACACACCTCGCGCTACACCATTTTGAATAGCCATTCGAATGCTAGCACCGGCAAATCCACCGACCGCAGCAACTGGACTAAAAGCCGATGTCAAGATTAAAGCGATTGTGGCAGGAATCTTCTCAATATTAAAGAAAATAACTGTAAGAGTTCCCAAAATATAGATGATGGCCATAAAAGGAACAACAGTAGTTGAAACCTTTGAAATGGATTTGAGTCCACCAAAGACTGCAATTGCTACAAATACAGACAACACAAGAGCTGTGATGGCTGGCGAAATAGTTGTTGTATTTTGGATAGATTCTGTAATCGAGTTGACTTGAGTGAAGGTCCCGATTCCCAACAAAGCTACTAGCACACCTGCCAGGGCAAAGAAGATGGCAAGGGGACGCCACTTTTCTCCCATCCCTAGAAGAATATAGTGCATGGGACCTCCCGCTACTGCACCATGATCATCCTTGGTACGGTATTTGATAGCTAGTAGTCCTTCCGCATACTTGGTAGCCATCCCAAAGAAAGCAGCCATCCACATCCAAAAGAGGGCTCCTGGTCCACCGACCTTGATAGCCGTCGCCACCCCGATAATATTTCCCGTACCAACTGTCGCTGCTAGGGCTGTACATAGTGCCGCAAAACTGGATACATCCCCGTGCCCCTTATCCTTGGTAAAAATAAGCTGAAAGGCTTTGGGCAACCGCAAAACCTGCAAGAGACCTAGACGGGCAGTTAGGTAAATCCCTGTTCCGACCAAGAGAATCAAGAGGGGGGGGCCCCAAGCAAAAGCATCAATTGATTTAAGCAATTCTAACATTTCCTTCTCCTATCTTTTCAACCCCAAAAGAAAGAGCACATGTAAGATACATGTACTCTGGAATGCTTAGATAAATGCTAAAAAGCGGTCTATCCTAGCTCTGTCCTTTTACCTGAGAGTTTGAGCAGTTGCCTGCCTTGCCCCTTCGGTGCCTTTACGGTCTCTCCAGAGTTCCGTCCATTTACAGTCATGGAAAATCAAACGATTCCCCACTTCTATTAAACTTCATTCGGTGTTGGTATTTAATTGATTCTTATTTTACAAAAAATGTTGGCTTTTGTCAATGTGTTTATTAGTAAAAATTAGTTCAACAGTTTTTACTTTATAAAGTCCATAATACTGTTATCCTTTAAAAGTGACAATGGTCGCACCACTGCCCCCAGCATTTTGTGGGGCATAGCCAAAACTCTTGACATGTTTGTTTCTTTGTAGATATTTGGTGACACCTTCACGGATGACACCTGTTCCAATACCATGGATGATATCAACTTGAGCCATATTATTAAGCAAGGCTTGGTCGATAAAGGCATCTAGCTCATTCATAGCCTCTTCATAACGTTTGCCTCGAAGGTCCAGTCTGGCTTGTGGGCCACGACCAGAAGTTCGTTTCACGACATTGACCTGTTTCTTCTTGACTTGCTTTTCGTGCTGGGCTTGAACAAGGTCAAATTCTTTCTCTTCTAAAGTCATCTTAATCAAGCCAACTTGGGCTTCCCAGCGGCCGTCCTTGAGTTGACTGGTCAAGGTACCACGCTGCCCATAACTGAGAACAACGATATCATCTCCCACCTTTGGAGCACGTTTTTTCTTGGCCTTTTGAAGGACCTTATTTTTAGACAAATCTACTTTTTCAGGAGCCAATTTTTTCAGCTTGGCCTTGGCTTCAATGATTTCATGAGGTTTGAGCTGGGACTTACTGTGGAGATTTTTGAGAATCTGGTCACTCTCACTTAGGGCCATGTCCACAATCTCAGCAGCCTGTTCACGCGCCTTATTAAGCTCCGTTTCCTTTTCACGATTGAGCTCATTGTAGAGCTTTTTGAGAGCACGGTTCATCTTGAGATTTTCTTGCTCCACCTCACGGATATTGTCCAAGCGTTTGCGACTCTCTAGCGTCTGCTCTTCCAGTTGCTCAATAATCCGGTTGACATCATTGTCCTGATCAACCTGCTGACTGGCATCCCCTACGATAACTTCAGATAGGCCTAGACGTTTAGCAATTTCAAAGGCATTGCTTCGGCCAGGCACACCCTGCATAAAGCGATAGGTCGGGCGTAGAGTTGCAGTATCAAACTCCATGCTAGCATTTTGCACAAAGGCTGTCTCGATACCATAGGCTTTGAGTTCCGGATAGTGGGTCGTCGCCATGGTCTTGACTTGACGCAGGCGAAGGTCCTCTAAAATAGCCATAGCAAGGGCTGCTCCTTCTTGAGGGTCTGTACCAGCTCCCAACTCATCCAAGAGCAAGAGGGAATGCTGGTTGACCTTACCAAGAATATCCACAATATTGGTCATGTGACTAGAGAAGGTAGACAAGCTCTGCTCAATAGATTGCTCATCCCCAATATCAGCAAAGATTTCTTCAAAAATACCAACACGACTTCCCTTATCTGCTAAAATCGGCAAGCCTGACTGAGCCATAACCTGCGTCAAGCCCAGAGTTTTAAGCATGATGGTCTTCCCACCTGTATTAGGACCTGTAATGACAATCGCTGTTAAATCTTGACCAAAATGGACATCATTTGCGACGGCATTTTTGACCAAAGGATGGCAGACATGGAGCAATTGAATCTCTTGATTTTCTGACAGCTGAGGAACGACTGCTTGCCTTTCTTGGATAAAGTGGACCTTGGCACGAATCAAGTCCAGATGGCCGATAATCCAAGCATCATTGGCAATCTCAGCCGCATGAGGACGAACACGCTCAGAAATTTCTTGGAGAATGCGAAGCATTTCATAGCGCTCATCTGCTCGTAAACTGGCAATTTCTTCGCTCAGTTTGACCACCTCGCGGGGTTCGATATAGACGGTATTTCCGCTGGCAGAAATATCATGAACGACACCTGTAATCTTATTGCGGTAGGTGTTTTTGACAGGTAGAACCTGACGGCCATTTCTGCTGGCAATAATCCCTTCTGTCAACATCTGCGCTTTTTGCTTGAGCAGATCCTGTAAAACATCGCGTACCTGACTCTCGCTATCATGGATTTTTCGACGGATTCGCGCCAATTCTTCACTGGCAAAATTTTCAATGAAACCTGCATCATTAAAAGCTTGAAGATTTCCTTGTAACTGCGGAAAATCGTGTAATTTCTCAAACCAAAGGGCTAATTCTTCCAAGCTGACATTTTCCAGATTGGCATAAAAACTTTGCAGTTCTCGGCTAGCAAGAAGTACGCGCTTCAAGAGTAGGAACTCCTCGATATTGAGGTCCGCTCCCATCTCCAACCGCTTGCAGACTCCTGCGATTTCCTTGGTTGCAAGAATAGTAAAATGCGGTTGCTCGACGAAAAGAGCCTGCATTTCCTTCATCTCAGCAAAATCCTGTTTGATTTTATCCGCTTTGGCAGTCGGAGCCAGCTGTCTCAATTGCTCCAAACCCTGCTCGGTCAACAAATGGGGTTCAAACAAAGCCTTGACCTTATTGAACTCTAATGTTTCTAATATTTTCTTATTCATCTTTATTTCCTTGTCTTTGAATGTCTAGGTGTATGATACTCAATAAAAATCAAAGAGCAAACTAGTAAGCTAGCCGCAGGTTGCTAAAACAGTGTTTTGAGGTTGCAGATGGAAGCTGACGTGGTTTGAAGAGATTTTCGAAGAGTATTAGCTTTTTACATTCTGATAGATTCTAGTCAATCTGTAAACAAAGGGCTAGGAAAACTCCTGCCCTTTTTATCCGATTAAATTTGTCACCCAGATTTGTTTGAGCCAACTGGTTGTTACCGGTATGCTTTGGATGATGTGTTTTGCAACGATACTCTTTTCAAGAGGATTTTGTATAGCTGCCATGGGAATGGTTGCTAGTATGGTCAAGGCCATTTGCAAGACAAATAAGGTTACCAACATGGACAAGATGCCTGCTGAAACTTGGAACAACTTACCACCCAGTTTTTTACTAGGAATCAAGTGTAAGAGGAGACCAAGCAAACGACCGATGCTATAGACAATCCCAAATACAAGCAAGTAGCCAATACCTGCATAAAAGACCTTATCCAGCTGAAAGAGTTGATCCGATGGGAAAAAGAAAGTTCCCTGACCTTCCTGCGGATTTGCATAAGGGAGCAATAAATGGAATTGTTCTCCCAGCCCCTTATAAAATTGGCCAGCCACAAAAGCTGATGCCATAGCTGAAATCAGGTAATAAACCTGTAAGAGCAGGCCTCTCCGATAGCCGATATAAAATCCCCAAGCCAAGACCAATAGAAGAAGGAGTGAAATCATAAGGAATCCTCAATCTTGCTCTGTTCTTGCTTGCAAGTCACAAGCTTGTGACGGAGTTCTTCTAATTCTTGCTCCTTATCATCAAATTCAATCTCACGGCTGAGCTGAGTTGATAAACAGTTGACCGCCAACAAAAGAGCGATTGTTTCATCATCTGCACTAGGCATTTGTTCTTTAATTGCTTGGTATTTTTCTGTCGCAACCTTGGCGATTTCCTCCATAAAAAGGTTATCATGCTCGCTTGTCAAGGTTAATGATTTTTTCCCGAATGTAAATTTGAATCGATTTAGATTTGCCATAAAATTCACCTCACGATATTATACCAAAATTCGCTAATTTTGTCAGTTTTTACAAATTTGCCTGCTTTTGTGGTACAATAGAAACTATGGCAAGTATAACACTCACACCAAGCGAAAAGGAGATTCAGGCTTTTCTTGAACACTATCAAACCAGTCTGGCTCCCAGCAAGAATCCCTATATTCGCTACTTTTTGCGACTACCTCAAGCAACGGTTTCTATCTATACTTCTGGAAAGGTCTTGCTTCAGGGTGAAGGAGCTGAAAAATATGCTAGTTTCTTTGGCTATGAGGTTGTAGAGGAAAACACGGGACAAAATTTCTCTTTGATTGGGACAGATGAGGTGGGAAATGGTTCCTACTTTGGTGGGCTTGCAGTTGTGGCTTCCTTTGTCACACCTGACCAGCATGCCTTCTTGCGAAAACTCGGTGTGGGAGATTCTAAAACTCTGACCGACCAAAAAATCCGTCAGATTGCCCCTATCCTCAAAGAAAAAATTCAGCACCAGGCACTGCTTCTCTCACCAAGCAAGTACAACGAGGTCATCGGAGACCGCTACAACGCTGTTTCTGTTAAGGTAGCCCTCCATAACCAGGCTATCTATCTCCTTCTTCAAAAAGGCATTCAGCCTGAGAAAATTGTGATTGATGCCTTTACCAGTGCTAAAAATTATGACAAGTACTTGGCACAAGAGGCCAATCGTTTCAGCAATCCTATCAGCTTAGAAGAAAAGGCTGAGGGCAAATACTTGGCTGTCGCAGTTTCTTCTGTCATTGCGCGTGATCTCTTTCTGGAAAATCTAGAAAATCTAGGACGAGAACTGGGTTATCAACTTCCAAGTGGAGCTGGAACGCCTTCTGATAAGGTGGCTAGCCAGATTTTACAAGCCTATGGTATGCAGGGACTCAATTTCTGCGCTAAACTGCACTTTAAAAATACTGAAAAAGCGAAAAAACGCTTAGAAAGGTAAGTTATGAATTCATTTAAAAATTTCTTAAAAGAGTGGGGATTGTTCCTCCTGATTCTGTCATTACTAGCTTTGAGCCGTATCTTTTTTTGGAGTAATGTCCGCGTAGAAGGCCACTCCATGGATCCTACCCTAGCAGATGGCGAAATTCTCTTTGTCGTTAAGCACCTCCCTATTGACCGTTTTGATATCGTGGTGGCCCATGAGGAAGATGGCAATAAGGACATCGTCAAGCGTGTCATCGGAATGCCTGGCGACACCATCCGTTACGAAAACGATAAACTTTACATCAATGATAAAGAGACGGATGAGCCTTACCTAGCTGACTACATCAAACGTTTCAAGGATGACAAACTCCAAAGCACATACTCAGGCAAGGGCTTTGAAGGAAATAAAGGAACCTTCTTTAGAAGTATCGCTCAAAAGGCTCAAGCCTTCACAGTTGATGTCAACTACAACACCAACTTTAGCTTTACTGTCCCAGAAGGTGAATACCTTCTCCTCGGAGACGATCGCCTGGTTTCAAGCGACAGCCGCCACGTAGGTACCTTCAAAGCAAAAGATATCACAGGGGAAGCTAAATTCCGCTTCTGGCCAATCACCCGTATCGGAACATTTTAAGAAATCGAAGAGGCCGAGAATCACCAATCTCAGCCTCTTCTTCTATCGTGAGAATATGATTATTCACTATCCAGTTTGATTAAGATAGAAACAAAGTTATACTCAATGAAAATCAAAGAGCAAACTAGGAAGCTAGCCGCAGGCTGTACT